>JBBQYN010000019.1:0-16829 GCA_038208655.1 Actinomycetales bacterium | reverse complement strand
GCGGCGAGGGTCTCGTTGGCGACGGATGCCGCCTGCTCGGCATTCTGGGCCAGCACCCGGTCCAGCTCGGCCGGGTCATCGAGCAGTTCGGTCACCCGGGCGCGGATCGGGTCGAAGGTCTCGGCGACGACCTCCACGAGGCCCTTTTTCAGGTCGCCGTAGCCACGTCCGGCGTACTCGGACTCGAGGGATTCCACGGTACGGCCGGCCATGACGGAGTAGATGGTGAGCAGGTTCGCGACGCCGGGCTTGTTCTCGCGGTCGAAGACCACGCCGCCATCGGCATCCGTCACCGCCCGCATGATCTTCTTCTTCGTGACGTTCGGCTCATCGAGCAGCCAGATCACGCCGGCGTGCGACTCAGCCGACTTGCTCATCTTCGCCGTGGGGTTTTGCAGGTCGTAGATCTTCGCGGTCTCTTTCACGATGGCGACCTCGGGCACCGTGAACGTGTCACCGAAACGCGAGTTGAACCGGGCCGCCAGGTCGCGGGTCAGCTCCACGTGCTGGCGCTGGTCCTCGCCGACCGGCACGATCTGGGTCTGATATAGCAGAATGTCCGCCGCCATCAGCGTGGGGTACGCGAACAGCCCCACCGTGGTGGCGTCGGCGCCCTGCTTGAGCGACTTGTCTTTGAACTGCGTCATACGGCTGGCTTCACCGAACCCGGTGATCGTGTTGAGCACCCACGCCAGCTGCGCGTGCGCCGCCACGTGCGACTGCACATACAGGGTCGACTCGGCCGGGTCGATGCCGGCGGCAATGTACTGCGCGGCCGTGCGGCGGGTGTTCTCGCGCAGCGCCGCCGGGTCCTGCGCCACGGTGATGGCGTGCAGGTCCACGATCGAGAAGAACGCGTCGTGGCTCTGCTGCAGCTCTTTCCAGTTCAGCAGGGCGCCGATGTAGTTGCCGATCTGCAGGGAGTCGGCGGAGGGCTGCATACCCGAGTAGAGGCGGGGCTTGGTCATATCAGAGGTCTTTCTGCGCGGGGCCGGGTCAGCGGCGTCAAAGCGGATGCGAACGTCGCGGGTGTGCGACAGCGGAGCGTGCCGGCGGGCTCAGAGCTGGTAATCCACCACGACCGGGGCGTGGTCGCTCCAGCGCTGGTCGTAGGCGGCGGCACGGTCCACCGTGTAGTTCACGACGGATGCCGCCAGGGCCGGTGTGGCCAGGTGGTAGTCCAGGCGCCAGCCGGTGTCGTTGTCGAAAGCCTGGCCGCGCTGCGACCACCAGGTGTACGGGCCGTCCACGTCGCCGGCCCACTTACGGCCCACGTCGACCCAGCCGAGGCCGGCACCGGCGTTGTAGGCCGGGTCCTCGTCGGATCCGAGAATACGGTCGAAGTACGCGCGCTCTTCCGGCAGAAACCCGGCGTGCTTCTTGTTGCCGCGCCAGTTCTTGATGTCGAGCGTGCGGTGCCCCACGTTGAGGTCGCCGAGTACGAGGGCATGCTCACTGTGCGCGGCCAGTTCGGGCATGCGCGCGAGCATGGCGTCGAGAAACTTGTACTTCTCGATCTGCTTGGGTGTGTCGGTCTCGCCGGAGTGCACATACGTGCTCACGACAGTGATCACGGTGCCGTTGACCTCGTAGTCCGCTTCCAGCCAGCGACCGGCGCTGTCGAATTCCTCGGCGCCGAGCGCGACCCGGTGAATGCTCGCGGACTTGCGGCTGGCCAGGGCCACCCCGGCGCGGCCCTTCGCGGTGGCGCCGTCGTGCAGAATGTTCCAGTCCGGTCCGAGCAGGCCTTCGAGGTCGTCGATGGAGGCGCGCACCTCCTGAATGGCAAGAATGTCCACGTCGCGGGCGGCGAGCCAGTCGCCCATGCCCTTGCGGTACGCGGCACGCACCCCGTTCGTGTTGACGCTGGCAATGCGAATCGGTGGGGCAGAAGTCATGGGCCAAGTCTACCGACGGCCACCCCCGGCCCCGCCCGCTCGACGGTGCCGCTCGACGGCGCGGGCTACTCGGCGGGCGAGTCCGGGGTGACGGATGCCTCCGCCGGTTTCTCGGCATAGCGCTGCACCCGGTCTTCGGCCGCGCGCACCCGCCGGGCGGCGATCCACTTGCGGTACCACGGCGCGTCCCGGTGCGCGTCCCGGGCGGCCTGCAGTTCGATCTCGGAGGCCAGTTGCAGGGCTGCCGCCTCACGGCGCTCCGTGCGCGCGGCGATCTCGTCGTCGCTGAGCGACACCGGTGGGATACCGGCATCGTTCATGCCGACCGCGATCCAGCTGGCCGCGAGCAGCGTAACGGTGCTGACCAGGTTGAACCAGATCAACAGACCCACGATCACGGCGAAGGTCGCCAGCAGCGGGTTGTTGGTGGCCCCGCCGAGCAGCGCCCCGCCGAGAACCTTGATCGCCCCGAGCCCGACACCGCCCAGCAGGGCCCCGGCCGCGAGCCGGGACCGGGGGATGCGTACCCGGGACAGCACCCGGAACAATGCGGCCAGGGTGAGGGTGTCGATCACGAGCACCACGACGATACCGATCAGGCGGGCGGACGAGTCGTACCAGAAGGAGTTCTGCTCGATCTGCAGCAGACCGAAAATAGCGCCGAGGGCGGCGGTGCTCGCCAGGGAGACCAGCGCCGAGGCGACCAGCAGAACACCGAAGATCAGGCCGAGGGCCAGTTCGCGCAGCTTCACGATGAGAAAGAAGGTGGTCTGCTTGGGCATGTCGAAGATGGTACGCACGGCCGCGGTCGTGATCGACAGCCAGGCCAGGGTGGTGCCCAGCAGCACGACGAGGCTGATGGCGCCGGTCCAGCTGAGCACCCCGGTGCTCGTCAACGTGGCCGGGTCGATGATCGCGTCTTCGCCGATCAGGCCCGGCACGGACTGGTTGATCACCGAAAACAATGAGTCCAGCAGGTCGGGGTTGGAGCGCAGGAACAGGCCGGCGATGGAGAACCCCACCCACACGGCACCGAACACGGCGAACAACGCCTGATAGGACATGCCGCCGGCGAGGATGTTGCCGCGCATGTTGGTGAAATGCGCGAAGACGCGCACGGGCTTGAACGCGGTCACGCGGGCCAGGAGAGCTTTCACCCGTACAGACTACCTAACCGCCTGCGCCGACACGCAGAAACGGCGCCGCCCCGCAGGGCGACGCCGTCACGATGGAACAGGCTTACACGCGGCCGCGCATGATGGCCTGCTTGACCTCGCTGATGGCCTGCGTCACCTGGATGCCACGCGGGCAGGCCTCGGTGCAGTTGAACGTGGTGCGGCAGCGCCACACGCCCTCCTGGTCGTTGAGAATGTCGAGGCGTACCGCGGCATTGTCATCGCGCGAGTCGAAGATGAAGCGGTGCGCGTTCACGATCGCGGCGGGCCCGAAGTACTGCCCGTCGGTCCAGAACACCGGGCAGCTCGAGGTACATGCCGCGCAGAGAATGCACTTGGTGGTGTCGTCGAAACGCTCACGCTGCGCGACGGTCTGCACGCGCTCCTTGCCGGGAGTGGGCGCGACGTTGCTCATCAGGAACGGCTGGATTTCCTTGAACGAGTCAAAGAACGGCTCCATGTCCACGATGAGGTCTTTTTCGAGCGGCAGGCCCTTGATGGCTTCCACGTAGACCGGCTTGGTCACGTCGAGGTCTTTGATCAGGGTCTTGCAGGCGAGGCGGTTACGGCCGTTGATGCGCATCGCATCCGAACCGCAGATGCCGTGCGCGCAGGAACGTCGAAAGCTCAGGCTTCCGTCCTGCTCCCACTTGATCTTGTGCAGCGCGTCGAGCACCCGGTCGGTGGGGTACATCTCCACGTCGAAGTCCTGCCAGTGCGGCTCGTCGTCCAGCTCCGGGTTGAACCGACGGATGTTGAACGTCACCGTGAACGATGAAATCGTCTCCGGAACGGCGGGCTTGTCCAGGGTCGCGTTGCTCATTAGTACTTCCTCTCCATCGGCTGGTAACGGGTGATGACGACCGGTTTCCAATCGAGTGCAATGTGATCGGCGGCATCCGCTGACATCGGGTCACCGGTGAGGTACGCCATGGTGTGCTTGAGGTACTGCTCGTCGTCGCGGGTCGGGAAGTCCTCGCGCTGGTGACCGCCACGGCTTTCCTGGCGGTTGCGGGCCGAGTAGACCACGACTTCGGCCAGGTCGAGCAGGAAGCCCAGTTCGACCGCTTCGAGCAGGTCGGTGTTGAACCGGCGACCCTTGTCCTGAACGCCGATGTTCTTGTAGCGCTCGCGCAGCTGGTGGATGGTCTCGGTGACCTCGGCGAGGGACTCATCGGTGCGGAACACCTGAGCCTTCTTGTCCATCTCCTCCTGCAGAATCTTGCGCAGCACGGCGATGCGTTCGGTGCCCGTCGATGAGCGGATGCCCTCGAGCAGTTCGCGCACCTCCTTGGCAGGGTCTTCCGGCAGCGGCACGAACGAGGCGGTCTTGACGTACTCAACGGCGTTGATGCCCGAGCGCTTGCCGAACACGTTGATGTCCAGCAGCGAGTTGGTGCCGAGTCGGTTTGAGCCGTGCACCGAGACACAGGCACACTCACCGGCGGCGTACAGGCCGGGAACGACCTCCTCGTTGTTGCGCCAGACTTCACCCTTCACGTTGGTCGGGATTCCGCCCATCGCGTAGTGCGCGGTCGGCATGACCGGAACGGGCTCGGTGACCGGGTCCACGCCGAGGTACGTGCGCGCGAATTCGGTGATGTCGGGAAGCTTGGTCTCGAGCACCTCTTTGCCCAGGTGGGTGCAGTCCAGGTACAGGTAATCCTTCTCGGGACCGGCGCCGCGACCCTCCGACACCTCTTTGAGCATGCAGCGCGAGACGATGTCACGCGGGGCGAGGTCCTTGATGGTGGGCGCGTAGCGCTCCATGAACCGTTCACCGCTGGCGTTGCGCAGGATTGCGCCCTCGCCGCGGGCGCCTTCGGTGAGGAGGATGCCCAGGCCGGCGAGGCCGGTCGGGTGGAACTGGAAGAACTCCATGTCTTCGAGGGGGAGTCCCTTGCGCCAGACGATTCCGACGCCGTCACCGGTGAGGGTGTGCGCGTTGGAGGTGGTCTTGTAGATCTTGCCGAAGCCACCGGTGGCGAAGATGAACGCCTTGCCCTGGAAGACGTGCAGTTCACCGCTGGAGAGGTCCAGCGCCACCACGGCGGACGGCTGGTCGACACCGTCGACGTTGGTCATGACCAGGTCGAGCACGTAGTACTCGTTGAAGAAGTTGATGCCGCGCTTGACACAGTTCTGGTACAGCGTCTGCAGGATCATGTGGCCGGTACGGTCCGCGGCGTAGCAGGCGCGGCGCACCGGGCTCTTGCCGTGGTCGCGGGTGTGACCGCCGAAGCGACGTTGGTCGATCTTGCCCTCGGGGGTGCGGTTGAAGGGCAGGCCCATGTTCTCGAGGTCGATGACCGCGTCGATGGCTTCCTTGGCGAGAATCTCGGCGGCGTCCTGGTCGACGAGGTAGTCACCACCCTTGATGGTGTCGAAGGTGTGCCATTCCCAGTTGTCTTCCTCGACGTTGGCCAGGGCCGCGGCCATGCCGCCCTGCGCCGCACCGGTGTGTGAGCGGGTCGGGTACAGCTTGGAGATGACGGCGGTGCTGGCGTTGGGGCCGGCTTCGATGGCGGCACGCATTCCGGCCCCACCCGCTCCCACGATCACAATGTCGTACTGGTGGTAGTGCACGCCGTCCACGAGGGTGGAAACGGGGGCTGCGTTCGTGGTTGCATCCGTAGTCATATGTGTTTTAACTTCTCCTAGAGAGACGCGCAGAACGAGGGCAGAAGGTCGGCGGGCGAACCGGCCGGGCACGGGTCGAACGTGAAGACCACGAGCGTGCCGAGCACGATCAGAATCACGACGCTGGCCATGATGGACGCCTTCAGGATGGTGCGGGTGATGGCCTTGGTCGCGTAGTCGTTGACCAGGGTGCGCATGCCGTTACCGCCATGGATCAGGGCGAGCCAGAGCATGGCCACGTCCCACCACTGCCAGAACGGGTCGGCGAACTTGCCGGCGACGAACGCGAAGTTGAGGGCGCTGACGCCCTCACCGATCATCAGGTTCACGAAGAGGTGACCGAAGATCAGCACGACGAGAATGACGCCGGAGATGCGCATGTACATCCAGCCCCACTTCTCCACGTTCACGCCGCGCTTGCGGGTGTTGCGGGAGTAGGGGCTGCGGGGGGCATCGAGTGTGGTTGTCATGAGCGCGCCCTACTCGTGCGTGAACACGTTGATGAGGTGGCGCGGCGTGAAGGCCAGCATGGTGACCACCCAGAGGCCGATGACCACGTAGAACATGATCTTCTGGTACTTGGCGTTCCAGAAGTCGATCAAAATGATGCGCAGACCGTTGAACGCGTGAAAAACAATGGCACCCACAAGCGCGACCTCGCCCAGGCCCATGATGGGTGTCTGGTACTGCGCGATCACCGCGTTGTATGCTTCCGGACTCACACGAACCAATGCCGTGTCGAGAATATGGACCAGCAGAAAGAAGAAGATCGCCACACCGGTAATCCGGTGCAGCACCCATGACCACATGCCCTCGCGGCCCCGATACAGGGTTCCGGCGGGGCGACGCGAGGTCGTCTTCTGCTGAGATGTCAGTGTTCCTGCCGGTGACTGTGGCATGAACAACCCTCCCTGGCTGTAAGTGTGTCTCTGCTGAAGAAACGAGACCCGTGAACTCGCAATGAGCACGTGCTTTTAGTGTAGAGGTCGAAGCCCCCTGATTTCAGGTGAGGGCACCCTAACTCGCACCGTTTCGTAATGGTCCACGAGCTCCGTGCAGACCGCGTCCCAGGACCGGCCGAGCACCGCGCGCCGGCCGGCCTCACCCATCCGTCGGCGCAGCCCCGCATCCGTCACCAGGCGCAGCACGCAGCCGCGCAGGTCCACCTCGTCGTCGGGCGCGAAGAGCAACCCGGTATGGCCGTGCTGCACCAGGTCGATGGGGCCGCCGGCGCGCGGAGCAACCACGGGCAGCCCGGCGGCGTGCGCCTCCTGCAGCGTCTGCCCGAACGTTTCGGCGGTGCCGGCGTGCACGAACACGTCCAGCGCCGCATAGGCGACGGCCAGCTGCCGACCCTCCAGCCGGCCCAGGAACGTCACCGGCAGGCCGGCCAGTTCGCGGCGCAGTTGTGGTTCGGCGGGCCCGTCACCCACGATCACCAGACGGATGCCGGCGATCCCGCGCAGGGCGCGCAACCGTTCCACCTGTTTCTCGGGGGCCAACCGGCCCACGTACCCGACGAGCACCTCGCCGGGTACGGCCAGTCGGGCCCGCAGGGCGAGCACGTCGGGGTCGTTCTTGTGGTTGGGGTGGTATCCGCTGAGGTCCACTCCGCGGGCCCAGAAGCCCAACCGGGTCACCCCGATGCGCGTGAGATCGGCCAGCGACGCCGTTGACGGTGCCAGCGTGAGGTCGGCGCCCTCGTGCACCCACTTCACGTAGCGCCAGGCCGCGCGGCTGGCCTGGCCGAGCCGGTTGCGGCCGGCGAAACCGGCGACATCCGTTTGAAAGATCGCGACGCTGGGAATGCCGAGCCGTTTCGCCGCGAGCAAACCCTGCGCGCCGAGCAGGAAGGGGGACGCCGCATGCAGCACGTCGGGCCGGAACTCGGCGAGGAGCTTCTGCACCTGCGGGCTCGGCAGTCCCAGCGGAAACTGCCGGTAGCTCAGCGCCGGAACGGTGTGCACCGGAAAGCCGGCGTACCTGCGGGGCGCTCCGGCCGGGGCGATCACCATCGCTTCGTGGCCGGTGCGGGCCAGATGGTGCAGCACCTGGCAGACACTCTGGGTGACCCCACTCACGGTGGGGAGAAAACTTTCGGTGATGACGGCGACCCGCATGCGTTCAGGCTAGAAAACGGGTATGGCGGTGCGGGGGTGAGGGTGCGGCTGCCAGGTGTCCGATGGGTGAACAGACCGTGCCGGGGCGGCCCTGCCGCTAGTCTGGCCGAATGCCCCAGCCTTCCGAGCCCTCAGACACCCTGTCCGCCTCAGACCGCCTGTACAGCGTGATCCCCGCCGGGGGCATCGGGTCCCGGCTTTGGCCGCTGTCCCGCGCGGACGCGCCCAAGTTTCTGCATGACCTCACCGGTTCGGGTCAGACGCTGTTGCGTGACACCTGGGACCGGCTCGCGCCGCTGTCGGGCGAGCAGCGCATCATGGTGGTCACCGGCCGCGCTCACCGTGCCGCCGTTGAGAAGCAGCTGCCCGAACTACGCGACCCGAACGTGGTGCTGGAAAGCGAACCCCGTGACTCCACCGCCGCGATTGGCCTGGCCGCCGCCATCTTGCAGCTGCGCGAACCCGGCGTGATCGTGGGCTCGTTCCCCGCCGACCATGTCATCAACGGGTCCGTGCGTTTTCGCTCCGCCGTGGAAGAGGCCTGCGTGGCCGCCGACGCCGGGTACATCGTGACCATCGGCATTCAGCCCACCGAACCCGCGATCGGGTTCGGCTACATCAAGAGTGACGGCCCGTTGCAGATCGACGGCGCCGACAGTGCCCTCAAGGTGGATTCCTTCGTGGAGAAGCCCAGTCCGGAGGTGGCCGAGCAGTACCTCGCCGACGGCGGCTACCTCTGGAACGCCGGCATGTTCATCGCCCGGGCCGACCGACTGCTGGAAGAAATCGGACGCTACGATCCCGCGCTGCTCGCCGGGCTGCAGCAGCTCGCCGAGGCCTGGGACACCCCGCGGCGCGGCGCCGTGGTCGACGCCGTCTGGCCGCGCCTGACCCGCATCGCGATTGACTACTCCGTGGCCGAACCGGCCGCCAGCGACGGCAAACTCGTCGTGATCCCCGGCCAGTTCGACTGGGACGACGTGGGTGATTTCGCCTCCATCGCCAAACTGCACTCCGGTGGCCGCAAGGCCAACCTCGCCATCCTCGGTGAGGGCGCCCGGGTGCTGGCCGACTCCTCCAGCGGCATCGTGGTCAGCCACACCGGCCGCATGATCGCCCTGATCGGCGTGGAAGACATCGTCGTGGTCGACACCCCCGACGCGCTCCTGGTGACCACGAGCGCGAACGCCCAGAAGGTGAAAGCCGTCGTCGACGCGCTGAAGATCTCCGGCTCAAGCGACGTGCTCTGATGCGCCGACTGCGTCACGCCCTCACGGTCGTCGCCGTCACGGCATCCGTCGCCCTGCTCGCAGGCTGTGCCGCCGCACCGGACACGGCCGCGCAAACGGATGCCGCCGGCTATTGCGCCCGCATGATCACCAACTCCGGTGGTCTCGAAGACCGTTCCTTTAACCAGTCCAGCTGGGAAGGCCTGCAGCAGGCCGGCACGGAGTACGGCATCGATGTCAACGCGATCGTGTCGACGTCCGAAACCGACCTGGCCCCGAACGTGACCCAGGCGGTGGCGACGGGGTGCGAGTTCATCCTCACGGTGGGCTACGAACTCGCCGACGCCACCCTTGCCGAGGCGGAGGCGAACCCGAACGTGCACTTCGCCATCGTCGATGAGCAGGTCGACGCCGCGAACGTGAAACCGATCGTGTTCGACACCGCTCAGGCCGCCTACCTGGCCGGCTATCTCGCCGCCGGGGTCAGCCAGACCGGCACGGTGGCCACCTTCGGCGGTGGCAACCAGCCGCCGGTGACGCTGTTCATGGACGGTTTCGTCGACGGCGTTGCCGCGTACAACGCCGCCCACGACGCCACGGTGCGGGTGCTCGGCTGGGACAAGGCCAGCCAGGACGGCCTCTTCACCGGCGATTTCGAAGACATCAACAAGGGCAAGGCCTACGCTGCGGGCCTGATCGACCAGGGCGCCGACGTGATCATGCCCGTCGCCGGGCAGGTCGGCGAGGGTGCCGCAGCGGCCGCCGTCGAAGCCGCCGGAGTCTCGATCATCTGGGTCGACAACGACGGCTACGACACCCTGCCGGCGGAATACCGGCCGGTGCTGCTGACCAGTGTGCTCAAGAACACCCAGCAGGCCGTGGTCGACATCGTGGGGCAGGACACCGCCGGAACCTTCACGAACACCCCGTTCGTGGGAACCCTCGACAACGGCGGCGTCGACATCGCTCCGTTCCACGATCAGGCCGACCGGGTGCCCGCCGCCCTGGCCGCCGAGATCGACGCGATCCGGGCCAGCATCGTGAACCGAACCCTCACCGTCACGTCGCCGTCCACACCTGAATAGGGCGTGCGCGTTCCGGTCGCCAGGTGTCCCACAGGTGACCGGAATGTAGCGGGTTCATAACCATTCCGCTTCTGAGGCACTTTGCTCATCTGATTAGGCCCGAGTTCGGTAACGTGAATGCATTGAAGCCCGGCGGTCATCGCCGTTATCTGGAGGTCCTCTTGACACTATCGACCCGCAAGGCCACTCTGGGCGGACTCGCCGTCTTCGGCGTTGTGACCCTGCTCGCCGCCTGCGCTCCCGCACCCACCGACGCCGGCGGAACGGATGCCGCGGCCAACGACTTCCTGCCCTGCATCGTCTCCGACTTCGGCGGCTTCGACGACAAGTCTTTCAACCAGTCCAGCTACGAGGGCATCGAGGCCGCCGCCGCGGAAATCGGTGTGGACTTCAATCAGGCCGAGTCCGCCGCGGAAGACCAGTACGCCAGCAACGTCGACAGCATGGTCAACCAGGGCTGCAACTTCATCCTGACCGTCGGTTTCGCTCTCGCCAACGCCACCCGCGACGCCGCGCAGACGCACACCGAGACCGAGTTCGCGATCATTGACTCCGCGCTGAGCAACGACGATTTCACCCCCCTCGAGCTCGACAACGTGAAGCCGGTGCTGTACGACACCGCGCAGGCCGCGTTCCTGGCCGGCTACCTCGCCGCCGGAACCAGCACCACCGGAGTCGTCGCCACCTACGGCGGATTGCAGTTCCCGTCGGTCACCATCTTCATGGACGGCTTCGCCGACGGCATCGACTACTACAACGAGGCCAAGGGCACCGACGTTCAGCTGCTCGGCTGGGACAAGGCCACCCAGACCGGTGTCTTCGCCGGCAGCTTCGACGACATCGCCGCGGGCAAGACCCTTTCCGACGGTTTCATCAACCAGAACGCCGATATCATCCTCCCCGTCGCCGGCCCGCTCTTCCAGGGCACCGCCCAGGCCATCAACGACTCCGGCCGCGACGTGGCCATCATCGGCGTTGACAGCGACCTGTTCGAGACCACCCCGGAGTTCGCCGAACTGTACCTCACCTCGGTGATGAAGCAGATGACGGATGCCACAAAGCAGATCATCGTGGACGCCGAAGCCGGCGACTTCTCCTCCGAGCCCTACGTGGGCACGCTCGAGAACGAGGGCGTGCTGCTGGCCCCGCTGCACGACTGGGAGTCCAAGGTCGACCCGACGATCATGACCGAGATCGACGACATCAAGGCACAGATCATCGACGGTTCCCTCGTCGTCACCTCGGACGCCACACCGCAGTAAGACGCACACCCGGCGCTTCCGCGCCGGGGTACGCTTTTAGCCACATCCGTTTGACGCACTGATTCGGGGAGGCCAGCATCTGCTGGCCTCCCCGACTGTCGTTCCCCATCGGCGCCCCCGCACCGATGCCACGAATAGAATCGAAGACTATGAAGCTCGAACTTCGCGGTATTACGAAACGATTCGGCGCCCTTGTTGCCAACGACAACATCAACCTCACCGTGGAGGCTGGCGAGATCCACGCCCTGCTCGGTGAAAACGGCGCCGGTAAATCCACCCTGATGAACGTGCTCTACGGGCTGTACCGGGCCGAAGAGGGCCAGATACTGCTCGATGACACCGCCGTGCACTTCGCCGGGCCCGGCGACGCCATGAAAGCCGGCATCGGCATGGTGCACCAGCACTTCATGCTCATCCCCGTCTTCACCGTGGCGGAAAACGTGATGCTCGGGCACGAACAGACCAAGCTCGGCGGCCGGCTCGACCTGCCCGCCGCCCGCGCCCTCGTGAAGGACATCTCCGAACGGTTCGGGTTCGACGTGGACCCCGACGCCCTCGTTGAAGACCTGCCCGTGGGTGTGCAGCAACGCGTGGAGATCATCAAAGCGCTCTCCCGCGATGCGAAGGTGCTCGTCTTCGACGAACCGACCGCCGTGCTCACCCCGCAGGAAACCGACGAGCTCATGGTCATCATGCGCCAGCTGCGCGACGCCGGCACCTCGATCGTGTTCATCACGCACAAACTGCGGGAGGTGCGCGAAGTCGCCGACCGGATCACCGTCATCCGTCTGGGCCAGGTCGTGGGGGAGGCCAGCCCCACCGCGAGCAACGCCGAGCTCGCCACCCTGATGGTGGGCCGCGCCGTGGACCTCACCGTCGACAAGCTGCCCGCCACGGCCGGCGCTGCGGCTCTCGTGGTGACCGACCTCACCGTGATCGACCCGCGCGGCCAGATCGTGGTCGACAACGTGAGCTTCACCGTGAACACCGGCGAGATCCTCGCCATCGCCGGGGTGCAGGGAAACGGCCAGACCGAACTCACCGAGGCCCTGATCGGGCTGCAACCGCGGGTCATCGGCGAGATCGTGCTCGACGACAAGTCGTTGCGGGGCCGGTCGGTGCGTCAGATCCTCGACGCCGGTGTGGGCTTCGTGCCCGAAGACCGTACCGAAGACGGCCTGGTCGGCGCGTTCAGCATCGCCGAGAACCTGATGCTGGACCGCGCCCACAAAGCGCCGTTCGTGAAGCGGTTTAACCTGCAGCTCGCGCTGCTGGCCGATTTCGCCCGCGACAAGGTGAAGGAATTCGATGTGCGCTCGCAGGGCATCGAAACCCCCGTGGGGCGGCTGTCCGGCGGCAACCAGCAAAAAGTCGTGCTGGCCCGCGAGCTCAGCCGCACCCTGCGGCTGTTCATCGCGGCGCAGCCCACCCGCGGCCTCGACGTGGGGTCAATCGAATTCGTGCACGAGCGCATCGTGAAAACCCGCGACGCCGGCACCCCGGTCATCGTGATCTCCACCGAACTCGACGAGGTCGCCGCCCTGGCCGACCGCATCATGGTGATGTACCGCGGCCGCATCGTGGGCATCGTTCCCGGTGACACCCCGCGCGCGGTCCTCGGCCTCATGATGGCCGGCGAACCCGCCCCGTCCGTCGTCGGTACCTCGGCAACCGCCGCGAGCCCCGCCACCACCCCGGACCACACCGAAGGATCAGCAGTATGAGCGACACCCAGCCGCCGACCCCGCCCGAGACGCCCGGGCCGACGACGAACGCCGCGGCGACACCCCCGAAGCCGTCGCGGGACCGCCCGCAGACCGACAACGAATCCCGCTGGCACGGCGTCTTCCGGGAGATCACCACCGGCAGCGCCATCATCTCGGTGCTCGCCGTGCTGCTCGCCCTGCTCGTGGGCGCGATCATGATCGCCGCCACCAACAGCGACGTGCAAGACGCCGCCGGGTACTTCTTCTCCCGCCCCGCCGACCTGCTCACCGCCACCTGGCAGGCCGTGTCAGGCGCCTACTCTGCCCTGTTCCAGGGGTCGATTTACAACTTCCGCGTCGACGGCTTCGCCAACGGCATCCGCCCCTTCACCGAAACGCTCACCTTCGCGACCCCGCTCATCGCGGCCGGCCTCGGAGTGGCCCTCGGTTTTCGGGTGGGACTGTTCAACATCGGTGGCCGCGGCCAGATGCTCATCGCCGCCGCTCTCGGCGGCTGGGTCGCGTTCGCCCTCGAACTTC
This sequence comes from Actinomycetales bacterium, assembly GCA_038208655.1. Lineage (GTDB taxonomy): Bacteria > Actinomycetota > Actinomycetes > Actinomycetales > Microbacteriaceae > Cryobacterium. The sequence goes on along the minus strand of JBBQYN010000019.1, from coordinate 3,174 downwards.
CCTACGGCCTGCACCTCGTCGCGGCGCTCGTCGCCGGCATCGTGGGAGGCGCCCTCTGGGGCGGCATCGTGGGACTGCTCAAGGCCCGCACCGGCGCCCACGAGGTGATCACCACGATCATGCTCAACTACGTGGCCTTCTACCTGGTCAGCTACCTGCTGCGCGAGGGGTTCCTGCGCACCCCCGGCTCGAACAACCCCAAGAGCCCCGCCAGCAAGGACACCGCGATCTTCCCCGACCTGCTCGGCCCCGGCTTCAACCTGCACCTCGGCTTCCTGCTCGTGGTCGGTGCCACCATCTTCACCTGGTGGCTGCTCAACCGCTCCAACCTCGGCTTCCAGCTGCGCGCCGTGGGCGAGAACCCCAACGCCGCCCGCGTCGCCGGCATCAGCGTGCAGCGCATGTACATTTACGCGATGCTGTTTTCCGGCGGTCTCGTGGGCCTGGCCGGCATCAACCAGGTGCTGGGCACCACCACCAGCGGCTTCGGCGCCGGCATCGACTCCGGCATCGGCTTCGACGCCATCACGGTGGCCCTGCTCGGCCGCTCCAAACCCTGGGGAGTCTTCGCCGCCGGCATCCTCTTCGGAGCGTTCAAGGCCGGCAGCTTCTCGATGCAGGCCGCCGAGGGGGTGCCGATCGACATCGTGCTCGTGGTGCAGTCGCTCATCGTGCTGTTCATCGCCGCGCCGCCGCTGGTGCGCGCCATCTTCCGTCTGCCCACCCCGGGCGCTCCGCGCCGCCTGACCCCGATCGTCACGAAGGAGGTGGCAGCGAAATGAGCACCATCGCCCCGATCAGCGCTCCCACGGAGTCCACCCCGCCGAAGAACGGCCCGGCGACCGCGGTCATCCGCAGCTGGAAAGCCCCCCTCGTGCTGCTGGTCTTCACGGTGCTGGCGTTCCTGCTGCTGGTCGTCTTCGGCCGTGACGGCGTGAGCACCATGCGCCTGTCCACCGCGAGCGACCTGATTCAGCTGCCCGATATCGACCTGCCCACCCGCGCGACCGGCGTCGTCGTGACGCTGCTGCTCGCGCTGCTCACCGGCTGGGCCAGCTGGCGGGTGCGCCAGCAGAAGCACACCGGCCTGTGGCTGATCAGCAGTTTCGCGTTCCTGTTCCTGCTCGGGTTTCTCGCCTGGGCCTCGGCGGGCGCCACCATCCCGATTCCCGGGCTGCTGTTCGGGTCGCTGAGCCTCGCCGTGCCGCTGATCTTCGGTGCCCTCGGCGGCGTCATCTCCGAACGTGTCGGCGTGGTCAACGTGGCCATCGAAGGGCAGCTGCTCGCCGGCGCGTTCACCTCGGCCATGGTCGCCAGCCTCACCGGGCAGCCGCTGCTCGGCCTGGCCGCGGCAATGCTCGCCGGCGTCATGGTGGGTTTCGTGCTCGCCGCATTCTCGATCAAGTACTTCGTCGACCAGGTCATCGTGGGTGTCGTGCTCAACGTGCTCGTCACCGGCCTGACCGGGTTCCTGTTCTCCCAGGTGCTCGCCCCGAACGCGTCTCTGCTGAACCAGCCGCCCAAGTTCGATCGCATCAACATCCCGTTCCTCAGCGAGATCCCGATCCTCGGCCCGGTGCTGTTCCGGCAGACGCTGATCGTGTACCTGATGTACTTCGCCGTTTTCGCGGTGTACTTCGGCATCTTCCACACCCGCTGGGGACTGCGCATGCGCAGCGTGGGGGAGCACCCGCAGGCCGCCGACACCGTGGGCATCAACGTGGCCGCGACCCGCTTCTGGAACGTGTCGCTTGCCGGTGCGATTGCCGGAGCCGGCGGCGCCTACTTCACGCTGGGATCGGTCGGTGCCTTCGGTAAGGAGATGACCGCCGGCGCGGGCTTCATCGCCCTCGCGGCGGTGATCTTCGGCCGCTGGGATCCGATCCGGGCGACGCTCGCGGCGCTGCTGTTCGGCTTCGCCAGCAACCTGCAGAACGTGCTCAGCATCATCGGGTCCCCGGTGCCGAGCGAGTTCATGCTCATGCTGCCCTACCTCGTGACGATCTTCGCGGTGGCGGGACTGGTGGGCAAATCCAGAGGTCCGGCGGCATCCGGCAAACCGTACATCAAGTCGTGACCGACGTGACCCGTGTCAGCGGTGGCGTCGACTGGCCGCGCCTGCACGCGGCGGCCGTCGCGGCGATGGGCCACGCCTACGTGCCCTACTCGCAGTTCCCGGTGGGCGCCGCGGCGCTCGTCGACGACGGGCGGGTGATCAGCGGATGCAACGTGGAGAACGCCTCCTACGGCCTCACCCTCTGCGCCGAATGCGCCCTGGTCTCCAGCCTCGCCATGACCGGTGGCGGCCGACTGGTCGCCTTCACCTGCGTGGACGGCGTGGGCAACACGCTGATGCCGTGCGGGCGCTGCCGCCAGCTGCTCTACGAACACTCCGCGCCCGGCATGGTGCTCAACACCGTGTCGGGGCTGCGCACCATCGATGAGGTGTTGCCCGACGCGTTCGGCCCCCGGCAGTTGGCCGAGTACCGCGCCGCCGCTTCGTCCACCGGAGCATCCGCAGAGCCACAGACACCATCCTCGGGAGAATCAGCATGAGCAGCACCCTGGAAGCCTTCGACGCCGTCGACCTGATCCACGCCAAACGCGACAAGGGCGAGCTGAGCACGGCCCAGATCGACTGGCTCATCGACGCGTACACCCGAGGTTTCGTGGGCGACGAGCAGATGGCCGCCATGACCATGGCGATCTTTCTCAACGGCATGAGCCGCAGCGAGATTCGTGCGCTCACCATGGCGATGCTCAACAGCGGCGAACGCATGAGCTTCGAGGGGCTAGGCAAACCCACCACCGACAAGCACTCCACCGGCGGCGTCGGCGACAAGATCACCCTGCCGCTGATGCCGCTTGTCGCGGTCTTCGGCGCGGCCGTGCCGCAGCTGTCCGGCCGTGGCCTCGGCCCCACCGGTGGCACCCTCGACAAGCTCGAGTCGATCCCGGGTTGGCGCGCCAACCTCAGCAATGCCGAGATGCTGGCGCAGCTGCGCGAGCACGGCGGTGTCGTCTGTGCGGCCGGCAGCGGCCTCGCCCCCGCCGACGGCAAGCTCTACGCCCTGCGCGACATCACCGGCACCGTCGAGGCCATCCCGCTGATCGCTTCCTCGATCATGTCCAAGAAGATCGCCGAGGGCACCGGCGCGCTGGTGCTCGACGTGA
>JBBQYN010000018.1:0-17900 GCA_038208655.1 Actinomycetales bacterium | reverse complement strand
TAGAAGCTTGCCGTCTTCATCGAAGTCGAGAATGATTTCGCCGCGGCCGTCGATTTCGTGAACGTCCTGCCGAACGGCCTCCCCGGCGTTTATCCGAGGTGAAATATTGAAATAAGCCGCATCCGCAGACCGGTCATAAGTGCCTCGCCGCAATTTCTTCACGGCGCAAGAATACGGTAATCGGCGCCCGTAAGGCGGACGGTGACCGGTCACTCCTGTGCGGTCACTGGAATCTGCGAGATGACGAGTGCGAAGGTGTTGCGTTTCACCCGTCTGGTGAAGATTCCCGCTCACGCGCCTCTAACGCGACACCAATTTCGGTGTTTCGACCGTCTCGTAACCCTAGGTAGATGAGGCGTCTCACGACATTCTTTTGTCGTCTTTGCAGGTCGCCGGAAAAGAACGAAATCCTGGGGCACGACTCTTCGCATAACCACGTCACATAACCTGTTGGTTGCATGGCGGTACTCGCCGTTAGTTATGAAACATTAACGAGCAGAGCGACGAAGCCGATCGGCTACGCGCGCGTATCGACGCGCCAGCAACCCACCGATCCGCAAACAGCCGACATCCTGGCCGCGGGTTGCCGGCGCGCCGAGCTTTGTGTCGACCAACGGGCTTCTGGCGCGAGAGCAACGGGGCCTCACTTGCAGGCATCTCGGCCACACATCCGCTCAGCGAGACGGAACCGGCAACCAGCCACCAGCAACCAGCAACCAGCAGCACCGCGACACACGACGCCGACGAAACCGGAACGGGTCAAAACAGGGCAGGGGGTGTTTTGAAGCGCCGAACCTGTCAGAATCGGCGGCACACCGCAGATCAGTCACCCCAGGCGAAGGGACCTCATGAACCGCAGCCTTGTTATTGGAGCAGGACTGATTGGCCGTCCGCTGGCCGAACGCCTCGCCGCGCGCGGCGACTCGGTGACGATCGCGACTCGCTCAGGCTCGACGGCGATCGGTGCGACTACGCGGGTTCTCGACGCGGCCGATCCGACCGCTTTCACGATCGCCGCAACGGATGCCTCCACGATCTTTCTGTGCACGAACCCGCCATACACCGACTGGGCCGCGCAGTGGCCACCGGTCATCGACGCGGCACTGGCCGCGGCATCCGTCACGGGCGCGCGCCTCGTTGTGATGGGCAACCTGTACCCCTATGGCTCGCCGATCGGTCCCATGACCGAACGCTCACCCGAGGCCACGACCGAATCGAAGGGGCTGATTCGCCGCGCCGGCTGGGCAAAACTGCGCGCCGCCCAGGCCTCCGGCCAGATCCAGGCCGTCGAAGTCCGGGCCAGCGACTACTTCGGGCCCGGAGCGACGGGCACCGCGCATCTGGGTGAGTCTTTTTTCACGGCCGTGCTTCGGTCCAAGACGGCTCGCGTCGTGGGCCTGCCGCGCGTAGAGCACAGCTGGAGCTACCTGCCCGACATCGTGACCACCCTGATCGCCGCCGCCGAGTACCCGGGTGACTGGGGGCGAATCTGGCATGTTCCCAGCAGCACGTTCAGTCGCACCGAGATCGCACGGCAGCTCAACACTCACTACGGTGTGCAGGGACGAGTCTCGGGGTACCCGCAGTGGGTGCTGCGAACCATCGGCGCGTTCAACCCCGTGATGCGGGAAGTGTGGGCGTCGAGCTACCAGTTCCTCATGCCGTTCGTGATCGAATCGGCCGAGACCCAACAGGAGCTCGGCGTCACGGCGACCCCGTGGGAGACGGCGCTGATCACCACAGCCGACAGTTACCGCCGCTGAACCGGGGAATTGGTGCGGGCCTGAGCCCCGCGCGACGCCACCCGAGCCAGATCGGCCGGGTCGTCGTTCAGGTTCCGTTGCGCACCCGTCTTCTCGGGCATTTTCGCTGTGAGAGCGATGAGGCTGCAGGCGATCAGGCCCACGCCGGCCCAGCCGAGCGGTGCGAGTTGTTCGCCCACGAGGAGAACGGCCAGCAGTGCCGCGACAACGGGTTCCACCAGAGTGAGCACGATGGCGGTGCTCGCCCGCGCCCGAGCCAGCCCCAGGCCGAAAAGCACGTAGCCCGCGAACATGGGAACGAGAGCCATGTAGATGCCGACGGATGCGTTCACCCACGATGCGAGGAACGTCGAGCCCGTGACCAGCACGACGGGCATCAGGGCCAGCCCCGCCGAGCCGAAAATTGCACCCATCGCCGCGCGGACCGGCACGCCGGTTTCAATGACCCGGTGTGCCGACCAGGAGTAGAGGGCGTAGGTCAGGCCGGCAATGAGGCCCAGCGCAATCCCCAGCTCAGAGTGAGGAGCGCGGAAGCCTCCCCCGCCCAGCGACTCGGCAACGCTGAGCAGCGCCGCGCCGGCGATCCCGAGCGCAGCACCGATGGCCCATCGTCGGGTCAGGCGGTGGCCATCCGCGAGACGCTCGATGATGGCTGCGAAAATCGGCGCGGACCCGATCGACACGACAGTGCCGACGGCGACACCGGCCAGCTGCATCGAAGAATAGAAGGCCAGCGGGTAGAGCGCCACAGCGACCGCGCCCAGGGCGACGATCCGCCACTGCCGACGGAGGCCCGCTGCATGGCGTCGGAGGGAACGCACAGCGATCAGGGCCTGCAGCAGGCCACCGAAACCCATCGCGGCCGCGCCGATGGCGATCGGGCTGACGTCGGGCGCGAAGGTCGCGGCTGTTCCCGTGGTTCCCCACAGCACAGCGGCGACCAGGATCAGGAGGCTGCCGGGCAGGCGGGGTGGACCGACGAATGACACTGTTGCTCCTCAGAAGGCTGACCCGAGCGACGTTAGCCGGCGTCGGCATCCGTGGTGCCCTGGCGCACGCGAACCACGGTCTCCCACGCGGCAACGACAACAAGAGCCGCCACACTGAGGGCTCCAAGCCCCAACGGTGAAATCACCGCCGGCTCGCCGAGCACAGCCAGGGTGAACACCAATCCGAGCAGCCCCAGGCCCACCAGATAGGGCACCAAGACCTCCCCAGTCACGCGCAGCCGAAACAAAAACATGCCGGTGATGTAAAGGAACGGTCCACCACACACAATGACGGCCGTTGACAGGGTCATCGCGTCGGCGGGGTGCTCCAGGATCTCCTTGTCGGCGACCGAACAGAGCACGATGCCCGCGATGATCACGGCGTGCACGTAGGTGTACGCGACCCGAGCGATGCGCCCTGGCTCCGCTGCGCGTTCCAATGCCTGAGCCCCGGCGCGTTCGCTGTGGTCGAAGTACAGCCACCACATCGATAATCCACTGAGGAAGGCGAGCATCAGGCCGATGACGCCGGGGAGCGACACGTCTTGGGCGACGAAGGCGAATCCGGTCACAAGAAACGATTCGCCCAGGGCGATGATTACAAACAGGGCGCTGCGCTCGGCGATGTGCGGCCCGGACAGGTCCCAACTTTCGACGCCGGATCGGCCGAGCCTGGGGACCCGAAAGCCCAGTCCCGCCGAGACGTATTCGATGGCGAGCGCAGCCGACCACAGTGGTAGCCGATACTCGAGAGGCAGCAGTCCTCCCGCTATCCAGAAGGTGCCGGCCACGATGAGCCACACCAGAATGCGCACGAAGGTGCGGTACAGCTCGGGGTTATGTCGGACGACGGCCAGCATCATGAAAACGGTACGGCCAAGCTGCAATACGACGTAGGCGATGGCGAAGACAAGCCCACGGTCACCGAATGATTCATAGATCGACGTACTCACGACGAGTCCCAGTAACGCGAGGCCGATGATGACGCCGCGCACCGTGAGGCGAGCCGGGTCAAGCCAGTTCGTGACCCAGGTCGTGTACACCCAGACCCACCACAGGGCGAGCACGAGCACGGCGGATTCCAGCGCCCCCACCCAGGATTGGTTCTCGTAGAGATACCGCGACAGCTGCGTGAGGGCGAAGACGAAGATCAGGTCGAAGAAGAGTTCGATGTAGGTAACACGGTCGGCGCGCTCCGAGACATCCGGTCGCAGCAGATTGCGCCGAATACCGAACTGAGCGGGGAACGGATGCCTACGCACCGTTGATTCTGTATCCACTGGATCATTCTGCTCCCGTCACCGGCTCGCGGCGGCGCACCACGCAGTTCGGGCCACCAACTGGCCGTGAATTGACCGCATCGGGGCGGGATGACCCGATCTCGTAGAGATGCGCACCGGGGTAGGTGGCCAGGACCGGCGAATGGGTGGAGAGCACCACACGAGAGTCGGCCTGCTCGAGGTCTCGGAGCAGACCGATGAGGGCCAGGCAGCCCGGGAGCGACAGGGCGGACTCCGGCTCGTCCAAGATCCAGAGGCCCTGCACCTGGGACCGAGCCGTCACGAGGTCCAGGAATGATTCACCGTGGCCGCGTTGGTGGAATGATCCCGTATCCCCGATGGATTCGAGGTAGGTGAAGAGTCCGTGCAGCGTTTCTGCTCGCAGGAAGAATCCGCGCTTGGATGCTCCCCCGCCTCGAATGAGTTGAAGGTGGTCCGCGAGGTCGGACTCGGATGCGAAGGTTCTGTGGCGAGCATTGGTGGAACCTCCCTCGGCGTTCATGCCAAACGCCATCGCGAGCGCCTCGACAAGTGTCGACTTTCCCGATCCGTTCTCGCCCACCAGAATCGTCACGGGTCCGAGCTCAAGCCCCTCGTCCAAAAGCTGGCGTACGGGCGCGAGCGTCGCCGGCCAGGCGCTGCGGTCCCAGCGCGCGGGCGGGTACTTTCTCGGCCGCGGATGGATCTCCCGCCCGCGATGTGCCACTCTGGGGCCAGACACAGTCTTACGGGGGCAGCACGATGGTGGTCAGGAGCACGTCATGCACGGAGTCTGTGCGGAGCACCCGGCAAGGACCAGTGGTTGCACTTGCCGTGGGGCTTCTCGCCGTTGTCACCGGCTGCACCGCCACCGCCAGCCCCGAAGCGAATACTCCCCCGCCATCCGCTGGCAACACGACAGCAGCGACGGCGTCCTCCGCACCGGTCGAACGCGCCCCGCGGCTGTCCGACCTCGACGCGGGAACCCTCATCGCGAGCGGGGAGTTCACCGGACCGTCGGCATCCGTCTCTGGCCGCGTAGAGATATTCTCCACCGGCTTTGAGGGCATCACCAGCACCGTGTCTGATCTGTCCTACGGCGGCGTGGAGGGCGCCCGGTAGGCCGCTGCCGGTCAGCCCGCGACGGTACTGCTGTCAGCGCTCGTGACGGCATCCGTCACGAAGGCCGTGAACTGGGCTTCCATCTCGGTCGTGACGAAGGCCCGCACCAGCGTTCCGGCCTCCACGTACTCCGTCGACTGCACGAGCCCCTGGTCGTGCAGTACCGCGATCAAGTCACCGCGGTCGTACGGCACCAGTAGGGTGAGTTCGATCTGCGGGCTGGGCAGCAGGGCGCTCAGAGAAGCGAGGACCTCATCGATGCCTTCGCCGCTGCGCGCGGACACAAAGATCGCGCGCGGCTCGAGGCCGCGCAGCACCAGGCGTTCGGCATCACTGATCAGGTCGCTCTTGTTGAAAACCACCTGTTCGGGAATCTCACGGGCGCCAACCTCACCGATGACGTCACGCACCGTGGCGAGCTGGCTCGCCGGGTCGGGGTGTGACCCGTCCACGACGTGCACGATCACGTCGGCGTCGGCGAGTTCTTCCAGCGTGGAGCGAAAGGCCTCCACCAGCTGGTGGGGCAGGTTACGCACAAAGCCAACCGTGTCGGTCAGCGTGTAGAGCCGACCGTCTTCGGTGGTGGACTTGCGCACGGTGGCGTCGAGGGTCGCGAAGAGGGAGTTATCCACGAGCACACCGGCCCGGGTGATGCGGTTGAGCAGGCTGGACTTGCCGGCGTTGGTGTAGCCGACAATGGCGACGCTGGGCACCGCGTTGCGCTTGCGGTTGGCACGCTTGGCCTCACGGGCCGGCTTCATCTCCACCATCTGCTTGCGCAACTTGGACATGCGGGTGTGAATGCGGCGACGGTCCAGTTCGATCTTGGTCTCACCGGGGCCGCGCGAACCCATTCCGGCGCCCGCACCACCGACCTGGCCACCGGCTTGGCGTGACATGGAGTCACCCCAGCCGCGCAGTCGCGGCAGCATGTACGCCATCTGCGCCAGCTCAACCTGGGCCTTGCCTTCACGGCTCTTGGCGTGCTGGCTGAAAATGTCGAGGATCACCGCGGTGCGGTCGATGACCTTCACCTTGACCACGTCTTCCAGGGCGCGACGCTGGCTGGGAGCAAGCTCGGTGTCGGCGATCACCGTGTCAGCGCCCATCGCCTTCACGATGTCGGCCACTTCCTGGGCCTTGCCCTTGCCGAGGTAGGTACTGGGGTCGGGTGTGGCCCGGCGCTGCAGCAACCCGTCGAGCACGGTGGCCCCCGCGGTCTCGGCGAGGGCGGCGAGTTCACGCATGGAGTTCTCGGCGTCATCGACGGTGCCGTGGGTGTAGACGCCCACGAGAACGACGTTCTCGAGGCGCAGCTGCCGGTACTCGACCTCGGTGACGTCTTCAAGCTCGGTCGACAGCCCGCCGACGCGGCGCAGGGCGTTACGGTCCGCGCGTTCGGACTGGTCGCCGTCGTGGCCACCGTCGTCATGCCGGGCGACGTCGGAGTCGTCTTGCAAGGCCTGCGCGCTGCCGCTGCGGAAGAGGGAATAACCCGATGCCCGGGTTTCGGCGCTCGCGAGAACGCGGGCTACAACATCATCGTCATCAACGGGTACAACAGGTTCGTCAGTCATCCCTTTAACCTTAGTTCCTCGAAGTCGAGTAAGTTCCCTGTATGTCCTCCGAGCACTATTTCTCAGCCACATCACAGAGCGAACTCAAGACGCGGCAGATCACCGCACACCTGGCCGGCGAAGCCCGCGAGGTCACCACCGCAAACGCCATCTTCAGCCCAGGTCGCCTCGACCCCGGCACCGAGGTGCTGCTCAAGAGCATTCCGGCACCGCCGACCGAGGGCGTTTTTCTTGACCTCGGATGCGGCTGGGGCCCGATCTCTTTGCACCTTGCTCTACTGTCCCCCGGCGCTCACATCTGGGCTGTGGACGTGAACGAGCGTGCGCTTGAGCTGGTGCGCATCAACGCGGCCGCTCTGGGCCTGACGAACATCACCGCGGCGCTGCCTCAGGACGTGCCCGCCGACATCCGATTCGACACGATCTGGTCGAACCCGCCGATTCGGGTGGGCAAAGACGAACTGCACTCCATGCTGCTGGCCTGGCTGCCGCGGCTGTTGCCCGGCGAGGAGGCCTGGCTGGTCGTGCAACGCAACCTCGGCTCGGATTCGCTGCACCGCTGGCTGCAAGACGAACTGCCCGATGACTTCGAGACGACCCGGGACACCATCTCGAAGGGGTACCGGGTGTTGCGCGTGGACCGCGACGCGGCGGGCGACGCACCGGCCTGATCTGGGACCGATGAGCCTCCCGCCGCGGTGCGGTCACGGCGTGCGTTACGACGTGAGTGAGATCCAGACGCCGTCGTCACCGAACCCGACGATGTCAGCGCGGCCGTCACCGTTGAGGTCGGCGAGGAACCGCGGGTGTTTCTGCACCCGCCAGCCGCCGGCCGCGTAGGCGAAGTTCGGCACCACCATCTGCAGTGGGCCGAAGGTGCCGTCGCCGTTGTTCAGCGACACCCATACGCCGTGGGTGCCGAAGCCGACCACGTCGGCGCGGCCGTCCCCGGTCAGGTCGGCGAGGAACCGAGGGTGCTTGTCGACCCGCCAGCCGCCGGCCTCGTAGGCGAAGTTATCGATGACCTTGTGCACCGCACCGAACGTGCCATCACCGTTGTTCAGCGACACCCACACACCCTGCGTGCCGAAACCGACCACATCCGCCCGGCCATCCCCGGTCAGATCCGCCAGGAACCGAGGGTGCTTCTCCACCCGCCAGCCGCCCGCCTCGTAGGCGAAGTTGTCGATCACTTTCTGCAGCGGGCCGAAGCTTCCCGCCCCGGTGTTGTGGGAGGTCCAGACCCCGGCGGTGCCGAAGCCCACCACGTCGTCGGTGCCGTCGCCGGTGACGTCGGCGAGGAACCGAGGGTGCTTCTCGACCCGCCAGCCGCCGGCGTTGTACCCGAAGTTGGCGATCGCGAACTGTGGGGCCTGGAAGGTGCCGTTACCGTTGTTGATCGACACCCACACGCCGTCATCGCCAAACCCGACGATGTCGGCGCTGGCGTCGTGCGTGAGCCGGGCCATGAACCGTGGATGCTTGTCGACCCGCCAGTTGCCGGCGTTGTACCCGAAATTCGCCACGACGAAGATCGGCATCGTCACGGCGCGGAAGGCATTGATGCGCCCACCGCCGAGCATGCCGACGAACCCGGGGTTGGCCGCGTCGATGTTGTCACAGGTACTCTGCAGAATCTCCCTCACCTGCACATTCGTGAGGAACCGGTGCCGCGACCAGATCAGAGCAGCGACCCCGGCCGCGTGCGGCGAGGCCATCGACGTTCCGTCGAGGAACCCGAAGGTGTCGTTGGGGAGTGTCGACCAAATGTTCACGCCCGGACCGGCCACGTCGACGTTGCTGCCGAAGTTCGAGAAGCTGGCCCGGTGGTCACTTTGGTCCAGCGCCGCCACGGCGATCACTTCGGGGTACACGCCGGGGAACTGCGGGGTGATATCGGTGTTGGTGTTGTCATTGCCGGCCGCGAACACGACGACCACGTTGCTCGCAACGGCCGTCTGGATCGCGGTGCGGACACCGGCATGGTCACCGTTCATGCGCCAACTGCAGTTGATTACATAGCTGCGCGCCGGATTGGCGACGGACTGTGTGGCCACGTAGTTGATGGCATCCGCTCGGTTCTGGTTCATGCCGGTCTGAAGGTCGATGCGCAGCGGCATCAGCCGGCAGCCGGGGGCGACACCGAGAACGCCCATGGCGTTGTCGGTGGCGGCGATGGTGCCCGAGACGTGGGTGCCGTGCCCGTTCTGGTCTTCGGGAACCGGGTCGGCCGCGTCGGCGAAGTCCCAGTCTTCGGCGCCGCGCGGCAGAAAGTTGGCCAGCAGGTCGGGGTGGTCGAGGTCAGCGCCGGTGTCGATGACGGCGATGATCACGTTGGGGTCGCCCCGGGTGATGTCCCAGGCATCCGTCGCGTCGATGTCGGCATCGGCGGTGCCGATGACACCGTTCACGGCCTGCGCCGTGTTGTGCATGGCCCAGAGCCGGGGAAAGTCCGTGTCATCGGGGATGTATTCCAGAGCACTGTTGAAGCTGACCTCGCTGGGCTCGGCGAAGGCCACCTCGTCGCGGTCGGCGAAGCTGCGGATGGTCTCAAACAGGGCGCCGTTGTCGGGAACGGTCACCGTGTAGTAGCCGGGGGTGCGCTGCTCGGTGACCACGTCGCTGCCCTGCTCCTGCAGCACGCGGTTGACCTGATCGCGATCGATGCCGGGACGGAACTGCACGGTGAACTCATCGGGCAGGAAATAACGGGATGCCCCTTTCTCGTCCACCAACACTGGGATGGCGTTGGCGACTTCGGGGCGGTCTTCCAGGGACCGTTCGGCGACGCTGCGGTCCAGGCCGGGCTGCACGTAGACGGCGGCGAAACCGCGTTCGTAGTTGGCGCCCTGGCTGACCGACAGCAGCGGGGTCGACCGCACAATCTCGTTGAGCTGGTCGGCGTCGACGCGTGCGGCGAATGTGACCATTTCTTCGTCGGCCTTGGGGGTGAAATCGACCTCTCGGCCGGTGGTCTTATCGACGTACTGAAAGGTGTTCTCCGCCCGAACGGCGGGTCGTGCTGTAGCCATTGGTATCTCCCGTCACAACCGGTGGAGACATGGCGCGCGCGGGCACCCTCCACCCGGCGGCCCACGGCGACCCCGGCGATCGGCGCCCGTCGAGGCGTTACCAGTGTGCCCGGGAGGTGTTACTGGTCCGTTATCACCGGCGCTGCCCGTGCTCTGCGGTGAAGCGGATGCTGCGCGGCCGGGTCAGAACAGCGGCCACGGTACCGCGGGCATGTCCCCCTCGGGGGCCGGGAACCGGGCGTCGGCACAGAGTCGTTCGCAGCGCTCGGCCAGGGCCGTGATCTCGGCGGCCGTGATGAGCCCGGCCAGGGCGATGCCGAGCTCCCCGGACAGCTGGGCGTGCACCTGTTCAACGCCGTGCCGTTCCTCTGGCGTGAGCTCCTCGCCGAGCCACCCCCAGAGCACGGTGCGCAGCTTGTGCTCGGTGTGGAAGGTGAGTCCGTGGTCAACGCCGTGGCGGTGCCCGCCGGGCATCGCCAGGATGTGGTCGCCTTTGCGGTCGGCGTTGTTGACCACCACGTCGAAGACGGCCATGCGGCGCAGCGCGGGCGAGTCTTCGTGGATCAGGGTGACGGATCGGTCGTTCTCGTCGCGGCCGTCGAAGACCTGGCACCAGCCGGGCTGAGGGCTCTCGGGCGTCGCGACGAGGTCCACGGCGTCCTGCTCCGGGTCGGGCTGCTGCCACAGCTGCACCATGCCCGGGCCCAACGGACCGTCACGCAGCCAGGTGCGCGGCACCACGTTCCAGCCGAAGGCCTGGGACACGAGGTATGCGGCGACTTCCCGACCGGCGAGATTGCCGTCGGGAAAGTCCCAGAGCGGGCTTTCGCCGGCGATGGGTTTGTAGACCACGGCGGTCTCACCGATGCTGGCCAAGAAGGTGGCGTTGGAGGCCGTTCTGATGCGCCCCGTGAGTTCGAGCGCACCGTCGTACTCGGCGCTCACGGTCGGGGCGGTGTCGTCGGGTGGTGCGGCGGCCTCGGGCGGCATCAGCGTTCGTCGTCGCCGGGCAGCACGCAGACGTGACCGTCGGGGTCGATGGGGGCGCCGCAGAGCACGCAGAGCGGACGACCGGCCCCGACGATCTCATGGGTGCGCTTCGCGAAGGCCTGGGCGGTGCCGACGGGCATGCGCACGACGAGCAACTGGCTGGGTTCGCGGGCCTCATCGTCGTCGTCGTCGTCCGTGTCGGTGTCGGCTGGCTCGTCGTCACCGCTCTCGTCGGGGTCAACCTCGAGAGGGTACGCCTCGATGACGATTTGCGCTGTGGTCGGGTCCCACCCGAGACTCATCGCACCGGTACGGAACTGTTCGTCAACGGGCTGTTCCAGCGGGTCGTTGTCGACCAGTTCGATGGGGGTGACGGCAGGCACGCTGAACGGGTTGCCGGTGAGGTTCATGAGCTGGTCGAGAATCTCAGAGATCTTTTCGGCCAGCAGCTGGGACTGTTGTTTTTCGAGGGCCACGCTGACGGTCTGCTTGCCGCTGCGTACCTGCATGTAGAAGGTGCGGGAGCCGGGTACACCGACGGTGCCGACGACGACGCGATCGGGCCAGGCGAATTCGTGCACGAGTGTGGGCATATGCCTAGTTTAGGAGCGCAAGGTCGATGTCGGCTGAGCGCCTGCGCCGCCGCCGACCGCGGCGTCGGCCACGGGAGGGGTGGATTTCAGCCAGGACAGGTCGCCCGCATCGGTATTGGTGGAATACACACTGGGCCGGCCGGCCCCGTATCGCACGATCGACACCGATGCTGGGCCCACGGTGATGCGTTGGAACAGGTCCAAATGCATGCCGAGGGCGTCGGCGAGCACCGATTTGATGATGTCACCGTGGCTGACGGCGACCCAGACGGCGCCGGGGCCGTGTTCGGCTTCGAATGCCGCGTCCAGACCGCGTATCGCGGCGACGGAACGGGCCTGCATGGCCGCCATGGCCTCGCCACCGGGGAACACCACAGCAGAGGGTTGCGTCTGCACGACCGGCCACAGCTCTTCCAGAGACAGCTCGCTGAGGGAGCGGCCCTGCCACCGGCCGTAGTCGCATTCAGTGATGCCGGCTTCGGTCGGCGTGGCCGGCGACCCGGCCTGGTGCTGCAGGATGTGCTGCGCGGTCTCCTGACAGCGTTCCAGCGGGCTGGAGACCACACCCACGAGCGGCACGACTGCCAGTCGTTCGCCGGTGCGCGCCGCCTGTTCCCGGCCCACGTCGTCGAGTTGCACGCCGGGGGTTCGTCCGGCCAGCACGCCGGTGGCATTTGCGGTGGTGCGGCCGTGCCGCACGAGAATTACTGTGGCCATGGGGATGAGCCTATACAGCGCCGGCTGGGCGCGGCCCCGGCCGGCCTAGGACAGGGCGAGAAATCCGTCGTAGACCAGGTCGGCGGGGCCGGACAGCGAGACGTGCTCGCCGTCTTCGGTCGCGAACATGCGCACGCCCAGCACTCCCCCCGGAACCTCGACACGCCACTGGTTGGGCGCGCCGGCGCCGGCCCAGTGCCGGGTGGCCAGCGCTGCCGCGACCGCACCGGTGCCGCACGAGAGTGTTTCACCGCTGCCGCGTTCGTGCACGCGCATGCGGATTCGGCCGACGCCGTTCACAACGAGCGGGTCTGCCGGAACGACGAACTCCACGTTGGTGCCGCCGTCGGGTTCGGGGTCAAGCTGGGGAACGTAGCTGAGGTCGGCTGAATCCAGTTCGCTGTCGTCGGCCAGGGCCACGACCACGTGCGGGTTTCCCACGTTGATGCCCACGCTGGGCCGCGGTACCGCGAGGTTCTTGGCTCGCACCAGCGGGCCGGTGGCCTCCAGGCGCCAGCGCCCCAGGTCCACCTGAAAACCGCTCGAGTTCCGCTGCACGTCGCGCACCCCGCCGCGGGTGCCGATCACCAGGGTGTCGCCCGGGTCCAGGGTGACCAGACCGTTCTCGAGCAGGAATCGGGCATAGACACGGATGCCGTTGCCGCACATCTCCGACACGGTGCCGTCCGCGTTCCAATAGTCCATGAACCATTCAGCGTTTTCGTCCTCGGCCAGCGCCGCCGCGCCGGCGTCAAGCTTGCTGGACCGCACGGCTCGGATGATGCCATCGCCGCCGACGCCGAACTTGCGGTCGCAGACCGCCCGGATCTGGTCCGGGGTGAGGGTGGTGAGGCCGTCGGGGTCGGCGAACAAGACGAAGTCGTTGCCGGTGCCGTGCCCCTTGGTGAAGTTCAGATCGGTGCCCATCTCCCTAGTTTAGAGGCAGCCCACTGTGGTCTGGTCAGAGCCGGGCGAGGGCGGTGGCGGTGGCGACCCGGTCGGGTGACCCGGCGTCGATCCAGTGGGTATGCACGGCACGTTTGAACCAGCTGACCTGCCGTCTGGCGTAGCGCCGGGTGAGCTGCTGGGTGGCCTCGATCGCGTCGGCCTGGTCGGTGTCGCCGCGCAGCTGGCCGAGGGCCTGCGCGTACCCGATGGCGCGGCTGGCCGTCACGCCGTTCTCGAGGCCCTGGTCGCGCAGGGCGGCCACCTCGGCCACGAGTCCCTGGGCCCACATGGTCTGCACCCGGGCGTCCAGACGGGGCGTGAGCTCCTCCCGCGGCACGCGCAGGCCCAGGGTGACCGCGGGCATCCAGTACACCGGTTCGTCGGGGAGTGCCGCGAGGTGCGGAGTACCGGTCAGCTGCACCACTTCAAGGGCTCGCACCAGGCGTCGCCCATTGCTGGGGCCGATGCGCTGGGCAGCGTTCGGATCGACGGCCAGCAGCCGCTGGTAGATCAGGCCCGGACCCTGTTCGGTGAGGTCCGCTTCGAGCCGGGCGCGCAGCACCGGGTCGGTCCCGGGAAACTGAAAGTCGAAGACGACGGAGGAGACGTAGAGTCCGGACCCGCCGACCAGGATCGGGGTGGCCCCGCGGGCGATGATGCCGCTGATCGCGGCACGCGCATCACGCTGGTAGTTGGCGACGGTGGCTTCATCGGTCACGTCGAGCACGTCGAGCATGTGGTGCCTGACGCCCCGGCGGTCCTCCAGGGGCAGTTTGGCCGTGCCGATGTCCATGCCGCGGTACAACTGCATGGCGTCGGCGTTCACGATTTCGACAGGCTGACCCGCCTGCTGAAGGTGTTCCGCAACGTCGAGAGACAGCTCAGACTTACCGGTGCCGGTGGGCCCGACGATCACGATCAGGGTGGTGCCGGCCGAGCTCACCAGCGATGATTCCGACAGGCCGCTCGCCTGACCCGGCGTGGGGTCAGCGGAGCCCATCGGTCACGTCATAGATCGGGGTGGTGGCTCCGGCCGGGGAGCCGATGCGCAGCGACGGCAGTCCCAGGTTGACCGGGCCGGCCGGGCTGGCTGCGCCGCCGTGGCCGACGGGTACGCCGCAGGATTCGGCTTCTGCACGGTCCCACGCGTCACCGGCGATCGTGGCGCGGATGGAGAGGGGCGCCTGATCGAGGGAGTCCGCGATGAGGTGGTACGGGTGCGCCTCGGTGACGGTAACGGTGACCATGTCGCCCGGGCGGGGGCGAGCGGAACCGGCCGGAACGTCGAAGTGCACGAGTCGGCTGTCGGGGGCGCGTCCGCTCATGCGCTGGGTGTCGGCGTCTTTGCGGCCTTCACCGTTGGCGACGAGCAGTTCCACGACCCGGCCCACGATGGCCTGGTTCTCTTCCATCGAGATGCGGTCTTGCAGCGCGGCGAGGCGTTCGTAGCGGTCCTGCACGATCTCCTTGGGCACCTGGTCGGGCATGGTCGCGGCCGGGGTGCCTGGGCGGATGGAGTACTGGAAGGTGAACGCGGTGCTGAAGCGGGATTCTTCGACCACGCGCAGGGTCTCGAGGAAGTCTTCCTCGGTCTCGCCGGGGAAGCCCACGATGATGTCGGTGCTGATGGCGGCGTGCGGCATCTGCGCGCGCACACGCTCCAAAATGCCGAGGAACTTGGTGGAACGGTACGAGCGACGCATAGCCTTGAGCACCCGGTCGGAACCGGACTGCAGCGGCATGTGCAACTGCGGCATCACGGACGGGGTCTCGGCCATGGCGTCGATGACGTCGTCGGTGAACGCGGCCGGGTGCGGGCTCGTGAAGCGGATGCGTTCGAGCCCTTCGATGCGGCCCGCGGCGCGCAACAGCTTTCCGAACGCCAGCTTGTCGCCGAATTCCACGCCGTAGGAGTTCACGTTCTGCCCCAGCAGGGTCACTTCGATGGCGCCATCATCGACAAGGGCCTGGATCTCGGCGAGGATCTCCCCGGGGCGGCGGTCTTTCTCTTTTCCGCGCAGGGCGGGCACGATGCAGAAGGTGCAGGTGTTGTTGCAGCCCACGGAGATGGACACCCAGCCGCTGTAGCTGGAGTCGCGCTTGGTCGGCAGGGTCGACGGGAACGTTTCGAGGGATTCCAGAATCTCAAGCTGGGCTTCGCCGTTGTGGCGGGCACGCTCCAGCAGGCTGGGCAGTGAACCCATGTTGTGGGTTCCGAAGACCACGTCGACCCAGGGTGCCTTGTCGAGGATGGTGTTCTTGTCTTTCTGGGCCAGGCAGCCGCCCACGGCGATCTGCATGCCGTCGTGACGCCGCTTGACGGAGGCGAGGTAGCCCAGGTTGCCGTAGAGCTTGTTGTCGGCATTCTCACGCACCGCGCAGGTGTTGATGACGACCACGTCGGCTTCGGCCCCGTCAGCGGACACGTACCCGGCCGCTTCCATGGAACCGGCCAGACGTTCCGAGTCGTGCACGTTCATTTGGCACCCGAACGTGCGTACCTCGTAGGTGCGGGCCCGGCCCGAGGCGTCGACCGCCGCCGTGGACAGGCCGATCACGGTGGGGTCCTGAGAGGGACCGGACGGTGTCATGGACGTGCGGGCGGGCGAAACGGCAATACTGCTCATAGTGGCTCCAGTTTACGCACGCAACATGGGAGAAGCGCCGGGCACCGTCTGACCCGGCGGCACGGGTGTGCGCCGCCGGGGTTAAACGGGAGGGTCAGCGGAAGCGGACCGGTGAGGAGCCGCCGCCTCCGCGGGAGTCCAGAGCGGCCGAAATCGCCTGGCGACAGATGTCGCCGTTGTAGCCCTTACGCTGCAGAAAAGCCTGCAACCGCCGTTTGATGGTTTGATCGTCGAGCCGGTCCATCTGGCCGATACGTTTCGTGGCCAGCTCGATGGCCCGTTCGGTCTCATCGTCGGGCAGTTCTTCCAGTGTGGCGTCGATGATCTCCTGGCTCACGCCCCTCCGGCGCAGTTCCGCGCCGACACCGTTGCGGCCCAGACCTTTACGTTCACCGTGGCTGTGCAGCACCTGCTCGGCGAGTTTGTACTCGTCGATGTAGTGCAGTTCGGTGAACCGAGCGATGACCTCTTCGGTTTCGTCCCGGCTGAGGTCGGTGCCGCGCAGCACTTCAATCGCTTCCTTGGTCGAGAGTGAACGACCGTGCAGGCGGTGCATGAGCACCTTCTCGGCGCGTACACGTTCGTCGGAGTGTTCCGAGTCCGTTTCGTCGTCGTCCGTCGCATCAGCCAGATCTTCGGGGTCAGCGACCCCGGCGAAGTCGGCCGTGTTCGAGACGGGCTCGTTCGAGCCTGTCTCGGCGGCGACATCCGTTTCACGAGCGAGTTCCTCGGGATCGCGGTCGAAACGGGTCTTGTCGAGGGTGCGCGGCGCCAGCGGCGACCGGCGCTTCATGCCCGGTGTCGCTCCCGGCAGGTACGCCACCGGGGCGACACCGTCGGCCGCGGTGTCGTCCGGTTGCTCCTCGAAGTGCACCATTAGGCGCTCTTGCGGGCCGTGAGCTTGACCGGCGCGGGTTCGACCCCGTCGACGGCGGCAGCGGCAGCGGCCACCGCGGCGGCTTCATCCGCGATCTTGGCCGCTTCAAGAGCCGCGGCCTTTTCGGCTGCCTTCGCGGCGATGCCTTCCGGGCCGACGCCGAGCTTGATGAGAATCTTGCGTTCGATCTCGTTGGCCATGTCGGGGTTGCGCAGCAAGAAGTTGCGCGAGTTCTCTTTACCCTGACCGAGCTGGTCGCCGTCGTAGGTGTACCAGGCTCCGGACTTCTTCACGATGCCCTGGTCGACTCCGAAGTCGATCAGGCTGCCTTCGCGGGAGATGCCGATGCCGTAGATGATGTCGAACTCGGCCTGCTTGAACGGCGGTGCCATCTTGTTCTTGACGACCTTGACGCGGGTGCGGTTACCTACCGCTTCGGTACCGTCCTTGAGAGTCTCAATACGACGGATGTCGAGGCGCACCGAGGCATAGAACTTGAGGGCCTTACCACCGGAGGTGGTCTCGGGGCTTCCAAAGAACACGCCGATCTTTTCACGCAGCTGGTTGATGAAGATCATGGTGGTGTTGGTCTGGCTGAGTCCACCGGTGAGCTTACGCAGCGCCTGCGACATGAGGCGGGCCTGCAGACCCACGTGGGAGTCACCCATCTCACCCTCGATTTCGGCGCGCGGCACAAGGGCGGCCACTGAGTCGACCACGATCAGGTCGATGGAGCCGCTTCGCACGAGCATGTCGGCGATTTCGAGGGCCTGCTCACCGGTGTCGGGCTGAGAAACCAGGAGGGCATCGATGTCGACGCCGAGCTTCTTGGCGTATTCCGGATCGAGGGCGTGCTCAGCGTCGATGAAGGCGGCGATGCCGCCGTTCTTCTGCGCGTTCGCGATCGCGTGCAGCGTGAGAGTGGTCTTACCGGAGGATTCCGGTCCGTAGATTTCCACAATGCGGCCACGCGGGAGCCCACCGACGCCGAGCGCGACGTCCAGAGCGATGGAACCGGTCGAGATCGTTTCGACGGGAGCGCGTTCGTCGCTGCCGAGACGCATAACCGAACCTTTACCGAACTGGCGGTCGATCTGCGCGAGGGCGGTTTCGAGGGCTTTTTCGCGGTTGGCGTTGGATGCCATGGGTGGGTCTCCTTCAATCGTTGCGTGCCGTTGACTGCACTGTGGCGCCTATAGGCTGTCGATCGCGTTGCGGGAAACCCCGGGGAAACGCTCGCGACAAGGCATGTGCTCACTGTCTGTGTTGACGATTCCGACTCTACGCCGAGCCTCCGACACTGACCGGAAACACGGGGCATTGTGGAATCTTCGCCACGAAAATGTGCTGTGCAGAAGCCTAGCAAGAACCGAACAAGAATTCGAGGTAGGCGACAGGTTCGAAGG
>JBBQYN010000017.1:0-18082 GCA_038208655.1 Actinomycetales bacterium | reverse complement strand
CACGACCGGGCGTCCGCGCCGTTGCGGCTGGTACGACGCCCCGATCGCCCGCTACACCGCGCGCATCAACGGCGTGACCGACTTCGTGCTGACCAAGCTGGACGTGCTCACCGGCCTGGCCGAGATCCCGGTCTGCGTGGCATACGAGGTTGATGGGGTGCGCGTCGATGAGGTTCCCGTGTCGCAGTCCGACTTTCACCACGCCACCCCGATCTACGAGAATTTCCCCGGCTGGACGGAAGACATCACCGGTGCGCGCACCTTCGAGGACCTGCCGCAGAACGCACGGGATTACGTGCTGGCGCTGGAAGCGATGAGCGGTTCCCGGGTCTCGGTCATCGGCGTGGGTCCCGACCGTGAAGCGGTCATCGTGCGCCACGACCTCATCGACGACTAAAGCTTGTTCTGCCCCTGCCTGGAGGGCGTGTCGCTCCGGGCAGGGGCTACACTTTGGTGGTGACTGCACAACGCCCTCCTGCCGTGTCTTTGCGCGGTCGTTTCGTGCAGTTGCAGCGCCTGGGCGGCGACGCGATTCCGGAGCTGTACCGCGCCATTGCGCATCCGGTCGTCTTCGAGCACGGCTACGGCGGCGGCGCCGGAGCGCTGCGCAGCAACCTGGACCGGTTCACGACCTGGGCAGATGAATACTTTCAGTGGGAAGGCATGCCCTACGCGGTGCGCCTGCTCGGCGGGCCCAACGACGGCGACCTGGTGGGCACCACCACGCTGGGTGACATCGATCTCGTGAACGAGGCGGCGCACCTGGGCTGGACGGCCTACGATCCGCGGGTCTGGGGCACTGCCGTCAACGTGGAAACCAAGCTGCTCGTGCTCGGCGCCGCGTTCGAGAACGGCTTCGGCCGGGTGCGGCTGCAGGCGGATGCGATCAACGAACGTTCCCGCGCGGCGATCCTGGGTCTCGGGGCCACCTTCGAGGGCGTGCTGCGCCGGGACCGGCCGCGCGCCGACGGTACCTGGCGGGACACCGCGGTGTATTCCATCCTGAAAGATGAATGGCCCGAGGTGCGGGAGGGGCTCGAAACCCGGTTGCAGGCCTTTGAAGGGCGTTCGGTGTCGTATCGGTTCCGTTAGCCGGTTCTCCAGCGTCTCCGGCAACCTGATCACCCTGCAATTCTTGGGGATGGGACTGGTCTGGGGCGCCAGTTTTCTGTTCATCAAGATCGCCCTCGAGGGGGTGAGTTTCGGCCAGGTCGCCTGGTCGCGGCTTGTGCTCGGTGGCCTCACCCTGGGCCTGATCGTGCTGGTCACCCGGCCCCGCCTGGCCGGCGGCCCGGTGCTGCCGAAAGAGGCCATCGTCTGGCTACATTTTCTGGTGATCGCGGTCACCGGCTGTGTGGCACCGCACCTGCTCTTCGCGTGGGCGGAGCAGTTCGTGTCGTCGAGTCTGGCCAGTATCTACAACGCGGTGACGCCGATCATGACCGTGGTCATGGCGACCCTGGTGTTTCGCGTGGAACGGCTCAGCCGGGCGCAGCTGGTGGGGGTGCTGGTGGGAATTCTCGGGGTCGCCGTGATCATCGCACCGTGGCAGCACGCGTCGCTGACCGGGGATGTCTGGGGGCAGCTCGCCTGCCTGGGTGCGGTGATCTGTTACGGGTTCACGTTCGCCTACACCCGCCGGTTTCTGAGCACCCGCCCTATCGCCGGGGTGACCTTCGCGTTTCTGAACATCGGCCTGGCCGGCCTGATCATGCTCGCGCTCACACCGGTGCTGGCCTGGCAGCCGATGACCCTCACGCCGACGATCGTGCTGTGCCTGCTCACGCTCGGGGCGCTCGGCACCGGCCTGGCCTACATCTGGCACATCAACGTGTTCCGGGCCTGGGGCCCGACGAGCACCTCCACGGTCACCTATGTCACCCCGGTCGTGGGCGTGACGCTCGGCGTGCTGGTGCTGGCCGAGACGTTCTCCTGGCACGAACCTGCCGGGGCGCTGCTGGTGCTGCTGGGCATTCTGCTCGCGCAGAACCGGCTGCGCCGCCGCCGGTAACCGCCGCAGCCGGCCGCCGTGGGCCGGCTCGCGCCGATGCCTTATTCTGAAGGTATGGCCGCACACGAAGAATCGCCCACCGACCCGGCACGCGACGCATTGGACCAGCTGACCAGCATTCGCGAAAGCATCGACAACATCGATGCCGCGCTGATCCACCTGTTGGCGGAACGCTTCAAGTTCACCCAGCAGGTCGGCCGGCTCAAGGCGGAACACGGTCTGCCCGCCGCGGACCCGGCCCGGGAACTCCGCCAGATCGAGCGCCTGCGCGGCCTCGCCGCCGAGGCCCACCTCGACCCGGCCTTCGCCGAGAAGTTTCTGAACTTCATCATCGCCGAGGTCATCCACCACCACGTGCGCATCGCCGGCGACGTGGCCGGCCGCTAGCGGCTCATCATGTGGAACCCGCGCCGGTTGCCCGCCCAGCCTGGTAAGACCTTCGTGGTGACCGGCGCCAATGCGGGCCTGGGCTATTTCACCAGTGAGCAGCTGGCGTCGACGGGCGCGCACGTGATTCTCGCCTGCCGCAGCGCAGCGCGAGCCGAGAACGCGGCGACCCGCATTCGGGAACGGGTGCCCGGGGCATCCGTCTCGACGATGCTGCTCGACGTGGCCGACTTCGAGTCGGTGCAGCAGGCCGTTGAGACGCTGGGCCGGCTGCCGCAGCTGCACGGGCTGATCTTGAACGCGGGCATCGTGCATCCGCCGGTGGACCGGTCGGTCAGCCTGGACGGCAGCGAGCTGGTGCTCGCCACGAATTACCTCGGCCACGTGCTGCTCGCCGAGGGGCTGTTGACGGTGCTGGGCCGCACGCCCGGCAGTCGGGTGGTGTCGCTGGGATCGATGATCTCGCGCATGATGGACTCGGCCCTCGATGACCTGCAGTTGGAGACCACGTACAGCGGCTGGAAGGCGTACGCACAGTCCAAGATCGCCTCGCAGGTGTACGGCTTCGACCTGGATCGTCGGTTGCGCGCCGACGGGCGGGGTGGCCCGGCGGGCGTTGAATCGCTGGTTGCACATCCGGGGTACTCGATTTCGGGGCTGACCCCGGGCATCCGCGGGGTCAACGAGGTGCGCCCGATCAAACGCGTGATCGATGCCCTGCAACTCGCCCTCGGGGCACAGGGCAAGCATCAGGGGGCCTACCCGACCGTGCGCGCGGTGCTGGACCGGAGCCTGACCGGTGGCGACTACCTGGGGCCGCGGTTCCTGGTGCGGGGCGGCCCCGTGCGCCAGCCCGCCACGCGCACCTCGCGGGATCTCGGCGTGGCCCGGCTGCTGCGGGAACGTACCGCACTGCTGCTGCCAGAGTGACGGGCGGCGGCTGACCGGGAGAGTGACCCGGGCGGAGCGCCTCAGCGCCAGCGGTTAGCCTGAAGGCATGACACCTCTCGCCGCTGTACGCACCGACCTCCAGCCGGGTATCACCGACGCCGCCACGGTCACGCTCGGTGACGGCCTCACCGTGAGCCGACAGGGGTACGGTGGGATGTCGCTCACCCCTGTCTATGGCGCCGTCGATGCCGACGATGCCCTGCGCACGCTGACGCACGCCGTGGACAGCGGCATCACCTTCATCGACACGGCCAACGTCTACGGCAACGGGCTCAGTGAGCAGACCATCGCCCGGTTCATCGCCACCCGGCGCGACGACGTGCAACTGGCGAGCAAGTTCGGTATCGTGCCCGGCGGCGGCGTCGGAGCCCGCGGCATTCGCGGTGACCGCGCCTACGTGTTCGAGCAGATCGACCTGAGCCTGGCACGGCTCGGCACCGACCACCTCGACCTGTACTACCAGCACCGTGTCGACCCGCTGGTACCGATCGAAGAGACCGTCGGGGCGCTGGCCGAGCTGGTGCAGGCGGGCAAGATTCGCCACATCGGGCTGTCCGAGGCAACCGGCGCGGAACTGCGCCGCGCCGTGACCGTGCACCCGATCGCCGCCGTTCAGTCGGAGTGGAGCATCGTCAGCCGTGATGTGGAAGCACACGTCATCCCGGCCGCGGTCGAGCTGGGGGTCGGATTCGTACCGTATTCGCCGCTGGGCCGGCAGTGGCTCACCGGGCTGTTCGACTCGGCCACGCTGACGGAGGGTGACCTGCGGCACAAGTTTCCCCGCTTCACGGCCGAGGCGCTCGCCGCAAACCAGCCGTTGCTCGATGAGGTGCGCGCTGTGGCCCGCGAGGCGCAGATCTCGCCCGCGCAGCTGGCCCTCGCCTGGGTCTACGAGAAGGGCCGCACGCTGGGTCTGGCGATCTCGCCGATCCCCGGGTCACGGTTTCGCGAGCGGGTCACGGAGAATCTCACGGCGGCGGACATCCGTCTTGATGCGGCCCACGTGGAGCGGCTGGATGCGATCGCCGGCGCCGTGGTGGAGCACCGCTCCTTCAACCCGGAATGGGTGTCGGCGGGCCGCGAGTAGCGCCCGCCGACCCCCGCACACCGACCAGGGCGGGCCGTACCGCTCAACTCATGCCCCGCTGATCGAGCTTACAGAGATCGCCGTGCGTGTTGCTGTGGTGGTCTCGACAGGCTCGACCGGCGGATGCTGGGCTGACCGGACGGACGCGGCTCGACCGGAGGATGTGGCGAGCCGGGCGAAGGCTAGGCGTCCTTCAGGTCCATGCCCTTGGTCTCTTTCATGATGAAACAGGCCACAGCCGTGCACACGCACAACACCATCACGTAGGCCCCCGACAGCCAGCCGAGATCGAGCGAGTTGAACAGCGCGTTCAGGTACGGTGCCGTGCCGCCGAACACGGCCACGGAGATGGAATAAGCGAAGCCGATGGCGCGGGTGCGCACACGGGTGGGAAAATTCTCCGCGAGCACTGCGGCCAGCAGCGCGCCGGGGATGGCGACAATGACCAGCGCCGTGGCCGAGGCGACGAGAAGCGTCCAGCCCGCGTCGGTGATCATGCGGTTCAGCGGAATTGAGACCGCGAACATGAGCACTGAGAATCCGATCATCAAGGGACGGCGCCCGATCCGGTCCGACAGCATCCCCCAAAACGGCAGGGTGATCAGCGCGATCATCTGGGCGACCATGGTCATCCAAAAAGCAATGTCCGGGTTCATTCCCTGCTCCGTGATGGCGTACGTCGATGCATACGAGGTCCACGTGTAGTGCGCTGCCGTGATGCCCGAGGTCATCGCGATCATCAAGAGGATGGCGCGGGTCACCTGAGACCGGGACCGCGTGGTGGGTGCGACCGGGGTGGTCGCAGCAGCCGCTTTGTGAGCGTGAAAGACCTCGCTCTCCTCCATGTTGCGGCGCATGTAGAGGGCGGCCAGCGCGAGCAGCCCGCCGAGCACGAACGGGATTCGCCACCCCCACTCGGCCACGCTGCCGGCACCGAGCACGCTGGTCACGCCGCCGGCAACCGCGTAGGCCAGCACCGAGCCGCCGAAGATGGCCACGAAGACCACACTGCCCCAGAGGCCGCGTCGGTTCTTCGGCGCGATCTCCGCCACGTAGGTGTACACCGTGGCGGATTCACCACCGTGGGCGAAGCCCTGCAGCATGCGCACGAGCACCAGAAGCACCGAGGCCCACGCCCCGATGGCACCGTACGTGGGCATCACGGCGATGGCGAGACTGCCACCGGCCATCATGAGCATGGTCGTGATGAGCACGATTTTGCGGCCGTGACGGTCTGCCATGTTACCGAAGATCACGCCGCCCAGCGGGCGCATGAGAAAGCCCACCGCGAACACGGCCAGCGTCGCCAGCAGCGCCGAGACAGGGTCGTCGGAATTGAACATGGCGGCGGCGATGAACGGTGCGAACACCGCGTACGCGCTCCATTCGTACCATTCCAAAACGTTGCCGAGAACGCTGGAGAACAACGATTTTCGCTTCGAGCTTTCGCTGATACCGTTCGTGACCGGTGTGTCGGCGAGATCCGCCTGGTCCAGCTGCTGATTGGATGCTGATGCGTGCGTCATGGAAATAGGCTCCTTTGCCTGGTTCTGCGCCTGCCGAGCACGCGCGGCGCGGCTGCGCCGTGCGCGAAGTCTTAGAAGTCGATGCCGGCCGCGTCGCCGGCGAACTGCCGGGCGCCGTCGAGCAGCCGAGGGATGCCCTCGCCGAGCGAGGGCCCGAACGAGGTGTCCTCTGGCCGTTCACCGTTCAGCCAGCGCGTGTAGATCGCCTCGCAGAAGATGGACGCTTTCCAGAGAGCGAGGGTCTGGTACCAGTTCAGGGCGCCCAGATCGAGAGGCATCTGTTCGCGGTAGCGGGCCACGAGCTCGTCGCGGCTGAGGTATCCCGGTTGCCGTGTCACGCCGGTGAGCTCGAGGGGGGTGGGGGTGCTCCCGGGCTCCGAGTAAGTGGCGGTGAGGTATCCGAGGTCGGCGAGCGGGTCGCCCACCGTCGCCATCTCCCAGTCCAGAATTGCGAGCACCCGGGCCGGGGCGTCGGCGGCGAACAGCAGGTTGCCGGTGCGATAGTCGCCGTGGATCACCGTGGCGGCCTGGCTCTGGGGAACGTTCTCGCCCAGCCAGAGACCGATGCGCGCCACCTCAGGCAGGTCACGGGTGGTGTTCACGCTCCACAGGCCGCCGAACCGTTCGACCTGCCTACGCAGGTAGCCGTCCGGCCGGCCGAAGGTCGCGAGTCCGCCGCCGGTCACCGGAACGCGGTGCAGCTGCACGAGGGTGTCCACGACGGCCGCGCTCGTGGCCGCGCGCTGGCCCAGGGAATCCAGCAGTGGGGGCACTTCGTCAGCGATGGTGATGCCGCTGAGAAAGTTCATGACATAGAAGGGCACTCCGAGAACGGATGCGTCGTCGCAGACCGCGAGAATCTGCGGCACCGGTACCCCCTCCGCCGCAACCAGCTGCTGGATGCGGGCTTCCCGCACCATGTCGTGGGTGGACCGAGGCAGTGGGGGGCGCGGACCCCGGCGCAGCACGAAGACGTCGCCGCCGCGTTCGATGCGGTAGGTGACGTTGGACTGCCCGTCGCCGATGCGAGCCCAGCGCAGCGGTCCCGAGCCGAGGCCGTCGGTGCCCGCGCCGTCGAGGAATTCCTCAACGGCATCGAGAATCAACAGGGGAGGCGAGGCGAGGCGGGCGGCATCCGCTCGCGTCTGCACCACCTCAGAGCCGTCGGGGATGGACCGCACGCTACTCACCCCCGACATCGGCCAGGTACGGCTCGCCGGCCGCGACAGCCGCCGCCCGCCGCGCGGAGGCCCGACGGGAGATGGCCCACTTGTGGGTCTCATTGGACCCGTCGTAGATGCGGAACGGTCGAACCTCAGTGAGATACGAGGCCAGCGGCAGGTCGTCAGAGACGCCATCGCCGCCGCACAGTTGCACGCACCGGTCGATCACGCGGTAGACCGCTTCGGAGACGTACACTTTGGCGACCGACGACAGAGCCGAGCCGGCTTTCGCATCCGTTGCCAGCAGCAGGGCGGTCTTGGTGATGATGGCATCGGACGTTTCTATGTCGATCACCGACTGGGCGATCAGCTCCTGGGCCAGGCCGAGATCTTTCATGGGGGAGCCGAAGATCTCCCGTCGTTCGATGCGGTCCAACGCGATGTCGAGGGAGCGACGGGCCAGCCCCAGCCAGCGCATGCAGTGCGTGAGTCGAGCCGGACCGAGCCGTACCTGGGCGTACGTGAATCCCTTGCCGATCTCGCCGAGCACCGCGGAATCCGGCACGATCGCGTTCTCGAAATGCACGTGCGGGTGTCCACCGTCGATGGCCCGGTCCATGGTGTGGATGAGTCTGCCCACGCGCACGCCCGGGTTCGCCAGGTCGACGAGCAACATGGTGGCACCGGCGGGGGAGTCGCCGACGGCCTCCGTGCGCGTCATCACAATGCAGAAGTCAGCGAGCAGTGCGCCGCTCGTGAAGCGTTTGTGGCCGGTGATCGACCAGCCGCCGTCGACCTTCGTGGCGGTGGTGCGCAGCGCCGCGGGGTCCGAGCCCGCGCCGGGATGCGGTTCTGTCATGCCGAAGCAGGAGCGGGTGTCCCCGTTCGCGAGCGGCACCAGGTAGCGCTGCTTCTGCTCGTCCGTGCCGATCAGTTCGAGCATGTGCATATTGCCCTCATCGGGTGCCATGCAGTTCAGGGCGCTCGGCCCGATCAGTGAGTAGCCGGCTTCCTGAAAGATGACCGACCAGTGTTCGATCGGCAGTCCCTGGCCGCCGTACCGGGTGGACACGTGCGGCGCGAAGACGCCCGCCTCTTTCGCGGCCTGCTGAAGACGGATGCGCGTGGTCGGGTCGAGCGCCTCACCCGGGTGCGGCTCGGCGGGAATGACCGTGTCGCGGATGAAGTCGCGGGTGCGCAGCCGCAGGTCGTCGAGGTGTTCTGGAGTGAGGTTCATGGGGGTCCTTTCGGGCAGAGGGTGAGGTTAGGCCACGCCGCCGGCGGCAAGCAGGCCGCCGTCGAGGGTGAGAACCTGGCCGGAGATCCACGCGGCATCCGCAGAGGCGAGAAAGGCCACGGCAGCGGCGACGTCGTCGGGCACGCCGAGGCGGCCGAGCGGGTACTGCGCGGCGACTTCGGCTTCTTTGCCGTCGTAGAGGGCCAGCGCGAACTGGGTCTTCACCACGGCGGGAGCCACCGCGTTTACACGCACGGCCGGCCCCATTTCGGCGGCGAGCGTGCGGGTGAGGTGGGCCACGGCGGCCTTCGTGATTCCGTAGAAGCCGATTCCGGGGGATGCCGTCTGGCCGGTGACCGAAGACATGTTGATGATGCTGCCGCCCCGGCGCAGAAAATCGAGGCCGGGGTGGTGCGCGGTGTCCTGAACCCAGGCGAGGGTGCCGAACAGGTTCACCTCGGTGATTTTGCGGGCCGCGTCGAGGTCAAGGTCGATGAGGGGGCCGTAGACCGGGTTGATGCCCACGTTGTTCACCAGAATGTCGAGGCTGCCGAATTGCCGGGCCACGGTGTCGAGCGCTTCCGCGCGGTGCGCGGGGTCGTGCGACTTGCCGGCTACGGCGATCACGCTGCCGTCGGGGAACTCGGCCAGGCACTGCTGCAACGGTTCCGCGCTGCGCGCGGTAATGCAGACCCGGGCGCCTTCCGCGACGAGCCGGTGCGCGATGGCGAGGCCGATTCCCCGGCTCGCTCCGGTGACGAGGGCGGTTTTGCCGGCCAGGCGTGCTGTCGGGGTGCTCATGGGTGTCCTTTCCCGCGTAGTGCGGCGCGGCGAATTTTTCCGGTCTGGGTCTTGGGCAGATCGTCGATGATGTGAACCGTGCGCGGGTATTTGTACGCGGCCAGGCGTTCCCTGGCGAACGCGACCAGGTCGCTCTCCGACGCAAGCGTGCCGGCTTTGAGGGAGACGAATGCCACCACGGTTTCGCCGCGGTAGGCATCCGCTTCACCGATCACGGCCGCCTCGTGCACCGACGGATGCGCGTAGAGCACGTCTTCCACCTCTCGCGGCCAGACCTTGAAGCCGGACACGTTGATCTGGTCTTTGAGACGATCGACAAGGTATACCCACCCGAGATCATCGATGATCGCGACGTCCCCGGTGCGCAGCAGACCGCCCGGCATCGCCGCTGTGCTGGCGTCGGCATTGTTCCAATACCCCGGGATGATCTGAGGGCCGGAGAGTTCGAGTTCGCCCTGCTCCCCGTGCGGTAGCGGGCTGCCGCCGGCGTCGAGGGTGCGGGCGGTCATGTGCGGCAGGAGCCGTCCGATGGAGAGCGTGCCACTGGCCTCGTGCACCGGGGCCAAGTTTCCCGGCGGAACGGCGATCACCCCCGAGGTGGTCTCCGTCATGCCGTAGGCGTTGTGCAGGTAGACACCGAAACGGTCCCGGAAGCGCTCCACGGTGGCCGGTGGAATCGGTGCCCCACCCGAGTACAGGGTCTTCACTGATGCGAAATGCCGGGCACCCGCATGCGGCAGTTCGAGGATCGCGTTGAACACGGTGATCGACCCGATCGTGTACGTGACCCCGAAGCGGAGGAACGCCTCGAGCACGATGTCGGGGTGGAACCGGCCGGTGAACACGAGGGTGGTGTCGCTGATCAGCGAAATGGCGCAGTTGATCACGGCGCCCGTGATGTGGAACAGCGGTGCCACCGCAAGCACGACATCGTTGGGCGCGAGCCCGGCCCAGTCGGCGAAGGTCGAGGCGACCTCGAGCACGTTGCCGTGGGTATTCATCGCGCCTTTGGGCGGGCCGGTCGTTCCCGAGGTGTAGCTGAGCAGGGCCAGGTCGGCGCGGGTGAGAGCGACCGGTTCGGGGTGCTCGCCGTCGTGCCGGGTGATGAGCGCGGCCATGTCTGCGTCGGCCCGTGCCTCGGCATCCGAGGCGAGTGAACCGTTCGGCGGGCACGTGTCGGGACAGGCCCGGGCATCGTTCTCGGTTTGAAAGTCGCGCACCGAGGTGCTGATGAGCCAGCGTACCGTGCTCGCGGCGACGGTGGCACGGGTGTCTGCCACATCGGTGTCGGCGCAGATGATTCCGGTGGCGCCGGAATCGTCGATCAAGGCGCGCAGCTCGGCGTTTTTGTACATGGGGTTTAGCAGCAGCGGAACCGCGCCGAGCTTCCACAGCGCCAGCAGCGCCAGCGCGTAGTGCGGCACGTTCTGCAGGTAGATGCCGACCCGGTCGCCGCGGGTGGTTCCGCGCTCGGCGAGGGCCACCGCGAAGGCATCGGATGCCCGGTCCACCTGGGCCGCGGTCATCGCGGCGTCGAAGTAGCGCAGCGCAACCTGCTGCGGGTGGGCCGTCGTGCGCGCCTGCCAGGCGTCGACCAAGGAATCGAATGTCACGGTGTCACCTTTCTTCCGGCCACGTTGCCGGAAAAACGATTCAGAATGCGCTACCGAGCGATCGCTCGGTAGCCCTTAGTATTGGGGAACGGATGTTCTGTGTCAAGATCTGTCACACAATCCAGTTGATCCCAGAGAGCGAGTACCCGCCATGCCGACGACCGGATCGACCTCAGTCGACGGGCCCCTGCGAGCCTGGCGGGACTACACCGAGGGCGCACCTCCAGCCATGCTGCAGGCCGCACTGGAGTGCTTCGTGGAGCACGGCTACCACGGCACCAAGATCCGCACGGTGGCAGCGCGCGTCGGGTTGTCCGTGCCGGGGCTGTACCACCATTACCCGTCGAAACACGCGCTGCTCGTGTCGATCGTGCAGTTTGCGATGCGCGACCTGCTTGAACGCTGTGAGAGCGCCCTGGTCGAGGCGGGTTCGTCGGTGGAGGACCGGTTTCGGCTGTTGATCGAGTGCCTGGTGTTGTTCCACGCGTACCGCAGCGACCTCGCGTTCATCGCCGCGAGCGAGATCCGCAGTCTCGAAGGCCACGCGCGCAGCGAGCACATCGCCGCCCGTGACCGGCAGCAACGCATGGTCGACGACGTCATCACCGCCGGGGTCGTGGACGGGGTCTTCGGGACCGCCTACCCGCACGAGGCCAGCTTGGCCATCGTCACGATGTGCACGGGTGTCGCCCAGTGGTACCGGCGGGGCGGTGTGCTAACGCCGGAAGAACTCGCCGTGCGCTACGACACGCTGGCACGTCGCGCCCTCGCGTAGCGGAACATTCCGCTACGCGAGGGCGACTGCGTTACGCGAACGCGGCGGGCAGCGTGGAACGGTGACGGGCCTGCAGATCGGCCAGGCTCACGCTGAACTCGTCCTGAATCTCCAGGGCGTGCAGCGTCGCATCCGTCACACCGATGCGCAGCACCGGGTACTCGCGGCCCTTGCACAGGCCGAGGAACTTCACGTCGTCTTCACGCGGCACGCTCACGATCACGCGGCCCGCCGACTCGGAGAACAGGGCGACGGATGCGTCGATGCCGTCACGCTCGCAGATTTCAGTGAGCCAGACCCGGGCTCCCACGCCGAAACGCATCACGGCTTCGGCGAGAGCCTGCGCGAGGCCACCCTCGCTGAGGTCGTGCGCGCTGTCGACGAGGGCTTCCTTGCTCGCCGCGTGCAGCAGGCCGCCGAGGGCAACCTCACGCTTCAGGTCGACCGCCGGTGGGCGTCCGCCGAGGTGGTTGTGCACGACGCCGGCCCAGGCGGAGCCGTCGAGCTCTTCCGCGGTGGTGCCGAGCAGGTAGATGTTGTGTCCATCGTCCTGCCAGCCGCTGGGGGTGCGGCGTCCGACATCGTCGATCACGCCGAGCACGGCCACGACCGGGGTCGGGTGGATCGGCTGGGTACCGGTCTGGTTGTAGAAGCTCACGTTGCCGCCGGTGACCGGGATTTCCATTTCGAGGCATCCGTCGGCCAAAGCCGTGACCGCTTCACGGAACTGCCACATGACCTCGGGGTTCTCCGGCGAGCCGAAGTTGAGGCAGTCGCTGATGCCGACGGGGATCGCGCCGGTCGCGGCCACGTTGCGGTACGCCTCGGCGAGGGCGAGCTGGGCGCCCACGTACGGGTCGAGCTGGCAGTAGCGGCCGTTCGCGTCGGTGGCGATGGCGAAACCGAGACCGGACTCCTCGTCGACGCGGATCATGCCGCCGTCGTCGGGGAAGGACAGGGCCGTGTTGCCGCCCACGTAGTGGTCGTACTGGTCGGTGATCCAGCTCGGGTCGGCCAGGTTCGGCGAGCCGAGCAGGTCGAGGAACTGGGCGCGCAGGGTGTCGCTGTCCAGCGCCCGCGGCAGCGTGGACGCGGTGTCGGCCTGCAGGGCATCGAGCCAGGTCGGGTACGCGACGGGGCGTTCGTAGACCGGGCCGTCGATCGCGACGGTGCGCGGGTCGACGTTGACGATCTCTTCACCGTGCCAGTCGATCACGAGACGGCCGGAGTCGGTGACTTCGCCGAGCACGCTGGTCTCCACGTCCCACTTCTTCGTCACCGCGAGGAAGCCTTCGAGCTTCTCGGGCGTGACGACGGCCATCATGCGTTCCTGGCTCTCCGACATGAGAATCTCTTCGGCGGTCAGACTGGGGTCGCGCAGCAGCACGTTTTCGAGCTGGATGTACATGCCGCCGTCGCCGTTGGAGGCCAGTTCGGAGGTCGCGCAGCTGATGCCGGCGGCCCCGAGGTCCTGGATGCCCTCGACGAGCTTGCCCTGGAACAGTTCCAGGCAGCATTCGATGAGCACCTTCTCGGCGAAGGGGTCACCGACCTGCACGGCGGGGCGCTTGGTCGGGCCCTTGGCGCTGAAGGTGTCGCTGGCGAGAATCGACGCGCCGCCGATGCCGTCGCCGCCGGTGCGGGCGCCGAACAGCACAACCTTGTTGCCCACGCCGCGGGCGTTGGCCAGGTGCAGGTCTTCGTGCCGCATGACACCCACCGAGAGGGCGTTGACGAGCGGGTTGCCCTGGTACACGGCGTCGAAGTAGGTTTCGCCGCCGATGTTGGGCAGGCCCAGGCAGTTGCCGTAGAAGCTGATGCCGCTGACGACGCCGTGCACGACGCGGGCGGTGTCGGGATCGTTGATGTCACCGAAACGCAGGGCGTCCATCACGGCGACCGGGCGGGCGCCCATCGAGATGATGTCGCGCACGATGCCGCCCACGCCGGTGGCGGCGCCCTGGAACGGCTCAATGTAGGAGGGGTGGTTGTGGGATTCGATCTTGAAGGTGACGGCCCAGCCCTCACCCACGTCGAGCACGCCGGCGTTTTCGCCCATGCCCACCATGAGGTTCTTCTTCATGGCCGGGGTGACCTTCTCACCGAACTGGCGCAGGTACATCTTCGAGCTCTTGTAGGAGCAGTGCTCGCTCCACATCACCGAGTACATGGCGAGCTCGCCACTCGTGGGGCGGCGACCCAGAATCTCGCGAATCTGCGCGTACTCGTCGGCCTTGAGGCCGAGCGCGCCGTAGGGCTGCTCTTTCTCCGGCGTCGCCGCAGCGTTTGAGACGGTGTCCGCGATGCCGCGGGAGGGTGTGGTGGAAACAGCGGTCACGTGGCGTTCTCCCAGATATAGCGGATGCTTGACCCGGCCAGTCTACCTGCAGCCCGGCCACAGACCGGGCGGATCACGGGCCGAGCTGGGGCCGGTCGAGGTGCGGGCGGTACCCCTGGGCAGTGGCCCACGCCAACCAGTTCGCCGGCAGCCAGCTGCCGTCTCGCAGTTGCGGGTGCCCGGGGTGCCGGCGCAACGCCCACAGGGCGAAGACGAGCTCGGACCACTCGGAGGTGATCCGCCAGGTGATCGGGCCATCCGCTGACCGGGCCTGCAGAATGACCACGTTGTACCCCACCACCTGCATCAGGTCGATCGACTCCCAGGTCCAGGGGGAGAGGCCGCGCATCGTCTGCACGTGGAAACCGCCGGTGGTGACGTAGATCGTGCCGCCGAACAGTGGTCGCCAGGCGTGCTGGGCGTCGGCGGCTGCCCGGTTGCGGCGGGACGCATTGCCGGCCGCGCTGGCCGCGAGCGTTCCCGCGGCCAACGCCAGTCCGAACAGGCCCGTTCCCCAGACGAAGGTGGACGATCGGTCGTAGGAACCGTCACCGGCGGCGTGGAACGAATCGACAACCAGCGAGCCGGCGGCGAGGGCCGCCTCCCCACCGGCCAGGGGAAACGGGGTGTCAACGCGGCACTCCGGTCTCCGGCCCTGAATCGTGTCGAACACAATGTGGCAGGTGGTCCAGAGTGCGGTGTCGGCGGGCAGCCAGACCCGCTGCGGCGGGTTCGTGGGTTCTCTCAGATGACGTTTCACGGCGGCAGCGTACCGTGACCACGGATGCCGCCGTGGCTAATTCAGGAAAACCGGGCGCGCCGAGGCGGCCCAGCCGCACTGGTCTCCTGCGGCAGGGCGCCCGGTGCCGGAGTTTTCCTGAATTCGCCACGGGGAACGGGCCAGCAGGTGACGGCAGGAGCAGGAGCAGGAGCAGGAGCAGGAGCAGGCGCCGGGGACGGGTCAGGGGGCGGCGACCTCGCGGGCGCGCAGGTCCTTGCGCAGGATCTTGCCGGAACTGGACTTGGGAATCACGTCGATGAACTCGACCACACGCACCTTCTTGTGCGGGGCGACCTGGGGCGCGACCCAGGCGATAACGATTTCTTCGGTGATCTCGGCATCCGTCACCGCCACGATGAAGGCCTTGGGAATCTCCTGGCCGTCGTCGTCCAGCACGCCGATCACGGCCACATCGCTCACGTGCGGGTGGGTGAGCAGCAGCGCCTCCAGCTCGGCGGGGGCGATTTGGTAGCCCTTGTACTTGATCAGTTCCTTGCTGCGGTCCACGATCTTCACCTCACCGCGCGCGCTCACCGTGGCCACGTCACCGGTGTGCAGGAACCCCAGCTCGTCGATGGTCTCCCGGGTGGCCTCCGCATTGTTGAGGTAGCCGAGCATCACGTTCGGGCCCCGCACCAGCAGTTCGCCGGGCTCGCTGACCCCGGTTTCGGGTACCGCAATCTCGTCACCGGTCTCGAGCGAGACCAGCTTGCACTGCATGTTGGGCACGGTCACGCCCACGGAATCCCGGGAGATTTCGGGCGCGTCCAGCGGGATCAGGTGCGAGACCGGGCTGACCTCGGTCATGCCGTAGCCCTGCAGTATGCGGCAGTCCAGGCGCTCCGCGACCGCCCGCGCGAGGGCCCCGTCGAGCGGTGCCGCCCCCGACAATATGGTGTGCACGCTGGAGAGGTCGTAGTCGGTCACGAGCGGATGTTTCGCCAGGGCGACCGCGACCGGCGGCGCGATGAACACGTACGTGCAGTGCTCGTCCTGGATGATGCGCAGAAATTCGGTGAGGTCGAACCGGGCCATGGTCACCAGGCTCGCCCGCTGCTTGAACGCGAGGTTCAGCAGCACGGTCATGCCGTAGATGTGGAAAAACGGCAGCAACGCCAGAATGCGGTCCTCGGGCACCACGCCGATCAGCCCGCGGGACTGCTGCACATTGGCGATCAGGTTGCGGTGGCTGAGCATCACGCCCTTGGGCCGTCCGGTCGTGCCCGAGGAGTAGGGCAGCACGGCCACGTGGCTGGCCGGGTCGATGCGGGGTGCGGAGGCGATCGGCTCGATGACGAGCAGGTCTGCCAGCGACGGATGCCCGACGGCGCCGTCGAGCACGATGAGGTGGGCGTCGTCGAGCCCGGCCGCGTGCGCGGCGTCGCGGGCCCCGGCCAGCAGCGGGGACACCGTCACCAGCCAGGTTGCCCCGGCGTCGCGCAGCTGCCGTTCGATCTCATCGGCGGTGTAGAGCGAGTTCACGGTCGTCACCGTCGTACCGGCGCGGAGCAGTCCGTGGAACACGCTCGCGAAGGCCGGGCCGTTCGGGCACAGCAGCCCCACGACCGTGCCCGGCCCGGCGCCGCGGGCGGCGAAGGCTCCGGCGACGCGGTTGATCTGGTCGATCAGGGTGGCGTAGCTCAGGGACGCGCCGGTGGCGCCGTCGACGATGGCGACGCGGCCGAGGTCTGCGGGGGTGAGATCACCGAAGAGGTAGTCGTAAATGCTGAGGTCGGGAATATCGACGTCGGGGTACGGGCTGGTGAACACGCAAAATCTCCTTTGACTTCGAGCTGCGGTGCCGCACAATTCGTGCCGCACCGACGGGTGTGCACACACTAGCCGACCGGACCGAGAGGCTGCGGAACGGACCTACGGAACGGAATGTCACGGGGCGTTTACCCGCCGTACACCCGGCATGCGCACGCCGTTGGGACGGATTTTCTAGGTTGAGCGTCGACCGCGTCTGCACCGACGTGACCCAACGAAAGGTTTTCCGTGGCATTTCACAGCACCTCAGCCCGAGTTCGAACGGCCTTCGCGGCCGGTGCCGCCGTGCTCCTTAGCGTGGGGCTCGCCTCCTGCGCGGCCACCGACGACGCCGGCACCGTCGGGGCCTCGGCCGAGGGCGTGAGCTATGCCGTCGATGAGAACACGCTGGTCTTCGGCGTGGTTCCCGACGCGATCGACACCGAAACCAACTACCAGCCGCTGATGGACTACCTCGCGCAGGAGACCGGCAAGACCGTGGAATACCACGAGTCCACCGACTACGCCGCCCTCATCGAAGCCGCAATCGCCGGCAAGGTCGACGTGGGGTCGTTCTCCGGTTTCACCTACCTCACCGCGCTGAACAACGGTGCCGCGCTCACCCCGATCTCCTCCATCGTCACCGTGGAGGGTGAGGCCGCCGGCTACTACTCGCAAGCGATCGTTCCCGTCGACAGCGACATCACGACGCTCGAGGAATTCGCCGGCAAAACGGTCTGCTTCGTCGACCCGTCCTCCACCTCGGGGTACCTGTTCCCCTCCTACAACCTGCTCGAAGCCGACATCGACCCGCTCGAGGACATCACCCCGGTCTTCGCCGGTAAGCACGACGTGAGCGTGCAGAAGGTGTCCGAAAACCGGGAGTGCGAGGTGGGCTTTGCCGAAGACAGTGAAGTCACCAAGAATCCCGGCGTGAAGGTCATCGCCGAGACCATGGTGCCCGGCGCGCCGATCGTGATGAGTGATTCCCTGCCCACCGAGCTGAAGACCCAGCTCGTGGATCTGCTCGGCGAGGTGACCGTCGACGACATCATCGCCGCCGGTATCGAGAGCGCCGACACCGACTCGTTCCGCATGGTGTTCCTGGCCACCGAACCGGTCGATGACGCGTACTACGACACGATCCGCGACATCTGCGTCACAACCAAAGCGTCACAGTGCGAGAGCTAGCCGCGCCCGACACCGTGACGGATGCCGCGGCATCCGTCATCGAGGTCAGCCAGGTCACGAAGACCTTCGGTGACACCGTCGCCCTGACCGGCGCCTCGCTCAGCGTTGCGCGCGGTGAGATGGTGGTGCTGCTCGGGCTGTCGGGGTCGGGCAAGAGCACCCTGCTGCGGCACCTCGACGGCCTCGACCTGCCCGACAGCGGAACCGTGCGGGTGCTCGGCCAGGAGGTCACTACGCTGCGCGGTCGGGATCTGCGCGCCCTGCGCGGCCGGATCGGCTTCATCTTTCAGCAGTTTGAACTGGTGCCCTCGCTCACCGTGCTCGAGAACGTGCTGACCGGCGCGCTGGCCCGGGTGCGCGGCCCCCGGCTCGGCCTCTGGGGCTATCGCCGGTCGCTACGCCTGGACGCGCTGGGTCACCTCGACCGGGTCGGACTGCTCGCGCAGGCCTACCAGCGGGCCGACACCCTCTC
>JBBQYN010000016.1:0-18144 GCA_038208655.1 Actinomycetales bacterium | reverse complement strand
CGACCCACTGCTGGGCTCGCACACGGCCGTGCAGATCGCCGACCAGTTCGGCCTGCCGGGCATGCGCACGGTGATTGAGTCGTACCCGGCGTAATGTGCGCAACCGGCCACGGGCGTGCGGCCCGACAGGCTGAAAGGGCGCGCCGAGTACGGCCTGCCCGATGCCGCCCTCCCCGCCGATTCTCTGCTACCGGGCTGGACCCGCGCGCACGTGGCCGCGCATGTGGGCTTGAATGCCTGGGCGATGGCGCGCCCGATGGCGTGGGCTCGGTGGCGCTGCGCGCTCAGGGTGTCGCCTCATCGTGACGACATTCCCACGGCCGGGCTGAAGCGCCTGCTCGGCGACATCATCGCGGGATGGGGCGCCCGCGGTGACGACCACGGGCTGTTGAGGGTGGACGACACCGGTACCGTGCTCGGCGACGCCGAGCACGACGACCCGCACATTGTGGCCGGCACCCTCGCGGCCCTTGCCGGCCGGCTCAGCCCAGATAGCGCCCCGGTCGGTGGTTCAGCGCCAGGGTGAGGTTGAGCACGACCGCGCCGGCCGCCGAGAGCAGCACCACCCACGGTGACACCACGAGCAGGGCGGCGAGTACCACGGTCACGTCGAGCGCCATCTGCACGTATCCCGCCCGCCAGCCGAGCTTCTCCTGCAGCACGAGTGCCAGAATGTTGAACCCGCCCAGACTCGACCGGTGCCGGAACAGCACGAGCAGCCCGACTCCGATCACGAGGTTGCCCAGCAGTACCCCGTAGACCGGGTTGAGGGTATCGATGTTCAGCGCCAGCGGATGCAACGCGGACAACACCGACACCAGCGCCACGGCCAGAACGGTGCGCAGGGTGAAGTTCCAGCCCTTCTGCCACACCGCAAGGGCGAAGAAGGGGATGTTGACGGCGAAGAACAACACCCCGAACGGCACCGCGCCGGCGTAACTGAGCATGAGGGCCAGTCCGGCGGTTCCGCCGGTTACCGCTGCACTCGAGGTGAGCAGGAACAATCCGAACGAGGCGATCAGCGTGCCGGTGAGAATGCCCAGCACGTCTTCGAGCGGGGAGTGCTGCGGGGCGGCCGGAGCGACGGCTCGTGAAACGGGGCCAGCGGTGGTCTGGCGGCGGGGGAGAGAAGTCAGAGGCACTGCAAGATTCTGTGCCTCAATGCCCCCGTGCGCAAGTTCAGTCGGAGTCACTGCGACAGATGCTCACTCAAATCTCTAAACAGTGCCAAAATGTTGCTATGACCGCGATTGATGCCCTGGACGCTCGGCTGCTGCTCGCCCTCGACGACGACCCCGAGGCGACCATCCTGGCCCTGGCCGGCTCGCTCGGCGTGGCGCGCAACACCGTGCATGCCCGCCTGCGCCGACTGACGGCATCCGGCACCTTGAAAAACTACAGCCGCCGCCTCGACCCGGCCGCGCTGGGCTACCCCCTGGTCGCCTTCGTCTCGATTGCCATCAGCCAAACGGATGGCCACCTCGCGACGGCCGGACTGCAACGCCACCCCGAGGTGGTCGAGATCCACGCCATCACCGGTGACGCCGACCTGCTCGTGAAGGTCGTGGCGCGCAACACCGAGGACCTGCACCGCATCACCAACGCCATGCTCACCGTGAGCGGGGTGGTGCGCACCAACACCGCGATCTCGCTCGGGGAGGCGATGCCCCTGCGCATGCGCGCGCTGCTGGAGGCCGCCGCCCGGGCGTGACCCGGGGCGCCGATCACGGCCGGGCCGGTGTAGCGCGGGGGACACGCGGCTTGCCCGGCGGCGGGAACGTTTTGCCACTGCGCGTGGTTACCCCCGGTATGACGCTTCCCCTCTCCATCCTTGACCTGGCCCCGATCGCACCGGGGCAGACCGCCCGGGAGAGCTTCGCGGCCAGCGTCGCGCTCGCCCAGACCGCCGAGAAGCACGGCTACACCCGGGTCTGGTACGCCGAGCACCACAACATGCCCACGATCGCGTCGTCGGCCACGAGCATTCTGGTCGGCCATGTGGCGGCGGCGACCGACAGCATCCGTCTGGGGGCCGGTGGCGTGATGCTGCCCAACCATTCACCGCTGGTCATCGCCGAGCAGTACGGCACCCTCGCCGAGCTCTACCCCGACCGCATCGACCTGGGCCTCGGGCGGGCGCCGGGCAGCGACCAGACCACGGCGCGGGCCATGCGCCGCGACGCGCGGGCCAGCGACCAGTTTCCGCAGGACGTGATGGAGCTGCAGGCCTACCTGCGCGGCGAATCGATTGTGCCCGACGTGCAGGCTGTTCCCGGTGCCGGCACAAACGTGCCGCTGTACGTTCTCGGGTCCTCGCTGTTCGGGGCGCAGCTCGCGGCCGCGCTCGGGCTGCCCTACGCCTTCGCGTCACACTTCGCGCCGGATTCCCTCATGCAGGCCGTGGCCACGTATCGCCGCGAGTTCACGCCGTCTGCGCAGCTCGCCGCCCCGCACGTGATCGTGGCGGCCAACGTCATCGCCGCCGAGGACGGGACGGATGCCGCGGGGCAGTTCGCGATCATGCGCCGTGCCCGGGTGCGCAGCATGATCGGTCGCGGCCCGGCCGCACCCGACTACACCGACGAGCAGATCGACGACTTCCTGACCACCGGGCAGGGCCACGGAATCGCGAACATGATGCGCGTCTCCGCGGTGGGCACCCCCGACGAGGTGCGTGTCTACCTGCAGGACCTCGCCGACGCGACCGGCGCGGACGAACTGATCCTGGCGCACCAGTCCACCGAGATCGACGCGCGGCTGCGTTCGGTCGCGCTGACCGCGGAAGCCATGCAGGGTGCCCTCGTCTAGCAGCACTCGCCCCCTCCGCGAGACGACACGTTTCGCCCTTCCCCGCGCATTTTTAAGGGCGAAACGTGTCGTCTCGCGGGGGTGAGGGGGCAGCTGGGTGGGGGTAGCTGTGAAAGGAGCCAGATGCCAGGTGACACTGTGAGCGAGGCGGCCGACTTCATCGACGAGACCCTGCAGAACGAGGCGTCCTGGGAGCGAGCGGATGCCCTCGCCGACCGGCTGGGCGGCGGGGTGCGGGTCTATGGCGCGTCGGTCGGAGCGGTGCGCGGCACTGTGCGCGACGCCGCGCGGCGCTATCCGGGCATGACCCACGACTCGGTCACGGCGCTGAGTTCCGCACTGTGGCGGGTGCCGGTTTTTGAACGACGCCTGGCCGCGGTGGTGCTGCTGCAGTCCCACGTGCGCCTGCTCACCGAATGGGACCTCACCCGGCTCGAAGGTTTCGTGCGTGGGGCGGTACTCACCGAGCTCATCGACCCGCTCGCCACCGACGTGATCTCGCCGCTCGTGGCCCAGCTTGACGCAGAACCGCGTGCCCGCGCGCAGACGGCGCTGCAGCGCTGGGCGCTCAGTGACGATGCAAACCTGCGCCGCGCGGCCAGGCTCGGAACGCCCCCGACCGACTAGCCTCGGCCGGTCCTTTGTCCCTTGCCCCTTGCGTTACCGCGCCCGCTGATTGCCCCCGCCGGCTGGGCTGTGCCGGTCGCGACCGTCTCGTACACTGCATCCATGACACCGGATGCCCTCGCCGACTTCTGCCTGAGCTTGCCGCAGGCCATCGAAACCTTTCCCTTCGGGCTGGAGACCAGCGTGTTCAAGACCAGCGGGAACGGCAAGATCTTTGCCCTCGCGGCGTTGGCGGAGCATCCGCTGACGGTGTCGTTGAAGTGCGACCCGGAGGACAGCCGCGCGCTGCGGGAGGAATTTCCCGAGAACATCACGCCCGGCTACCACCTGAACAAGAAGCACTGGATCACCGTGGTGCTCGACGACCGTATGGACACCGAGCTGGTGGAGCAGTTGGTGCGGGGCAGCCACGACCTGGTGCGGCCGCGGCCGCCTCGAGCCCACGCCGCGAAGCCGTAGGCCACCCGCCGCCTC
This sequence comes from Actinomycetales bacterium, assembly GCA_038208655.1. GTDB lineage: Bacteria > Actinomycetota > Actinomycetes > Actinomycetales > Microbacteriaceae > Cryobacterium. The sequence goes on along the minus strand of JBBQYN010000016.1, from coordinate 14,235 downwards.
GCATCGCTCGGCTCTCGCGCCCCTCGAGGATCGCCCAGCCGCCGTGCTCGTCACGGCGTGTGCGGGCGCGCAAAAAGGGCGACTCCGTGGGGAGCCGCCCTTTCGGTACGTGCTTAGTGCGTAGTGCCTACGTGCTCGGGCGGTTAGCGTCCGAGGCCGAGGCCTCCGAGAACGTCGTTGACGATGGTGTCCACGTCGCCATCGATGCTGTCCACGTCGACGCCTTCGACGTCGGTGGTAGTGCCGTTGCCGACGGGAGCCTCAACGGGAGCTTCGACCGGGGCGGTCACATCAACGGGGGCGGTGACGGGGGCGTCCACGTCGTTGCCCGAGCCCACGGCTGCGTCGTTGCCGACCTCGTTACCGGAGCCGATGTCGCCGATGTCGCTCGTGAGTGAATCGTCAACGAGGGGTGCGTTGACCACTCCGCCGTTGCCGATGCCGCCGTTGACCACTCCGCCGTTGCCGACGCCGCCGAGGGACGTGTCGTTGCCGAGTACGCCGTTGCCGGTCGAGTCGTTTCCGGTGATGTTGAACAGGTCGTTGACCAGGTCAGTGTTGCTCTGCGATGAGGAGCTGTCGCTGCTGTTGAACAGGTCGTTCACCAGGTCGGTGTCGCTCTGCGAAGACGAGCTGTCGGTGCTCGTGATGGTGGAGGTGTTCTGCAGGTCGTCGCTGCTGGCCTGGGCCGGGGCGACAATGCCGCCGATGATGAGGGCGGATGCTGCTGCGCCGGTGATGCCGAAGGCGGTGATGCGCTTGGTCGTCGTGTTCATGATGAACTCCTCTTCCCTTGTGTGTTCGGCCTGGGGTGAACCCCGGGCCGCACAGATGGTCCGGAGCCGCGGCGGGGTGGGTTTGGTGGACGGCTGCCGAGACCGGGGTTTTCAGCCCGACATCGGCTGGGCCACGCGGCCCGGTGCCGGGCGGTGAGCGGCATCCAGCCCCGTTTGGGGGTCAAGCTGGCAAGCGGCTGGCAACTCCGGGTTTCGACCCGTTTCCCGCTGAGAGGGCGCTGTGCCGGCGGATCGGGGACCCCGGAAGCGCGCTCGCGCAGGTGCGCCGGGCTCATGCCCCGGTGGATTGGTGCGGTGCCCGAAAAGAGCGCAGACTGAAGGCTTGCGGGCTGTCCCTTCGGGGGGTGCCGCCCGCGCACACCCCCGCTCGCACCGTCGGCGGGGTCACACCTCGTGAAAGGGCCTCGATCAGTGCGCCGCACCATGTTTAAATCAAAGATTCACCGCGCCACCGTCACTCACTCTGACCTGCACTACGTGGGGTCGCTGACCGTGGACCTCGACCTGCTCGACGCCGCCGACCTGCTGCCCGGGGAACTGGTGAGTATCGTGAATGTGAACAACGGCAACCGGTTCGAGACCTACCTGATCGCAGGTGTTCGCGGCAGCGGCGTGATCGGTGTGAACGGGGCGGCCGCCCGGCTCGCGCACCGCGGCGACCTGGTGATCATCATCTCCTACGCGCAGATGGGCACGAAGAAGGCGCGGGTTTTTCAGCCGTCCGTGGTGCACGTCAACGAGCGAAACGCCATCGTCGCGGTTGACTCCGACCCGGCCGCGGCCCACACCGACGGGCTGATGGTACCGCCGCTCGCCGCTCGCTAGGCGCTGGGCTGGGCGGGGACGGGCAGGGGGACTGAGGTGCAGACCTCGCACCGCGTCGCGCGGTGCCACGTCCGCAATCGAATGCGAGCCCGGGGCTCGACGTACCGCGGTCAGGCGGTGCTGACGGCCTCGCCTATCGGGTCGTCGGCGTCGTCGTCGGTCAGACGGGCTCCGCCCACGGGAAGGCCCGCCCAGTTGACCAGGGTCCAGCCCTCAGCAGGGGATCCGGTCAGTTCGACCACGCCGGTGTTCTGTAGTTCGTGGGTGCCGGCAAATGCGGCCGAGACGTTGCGGGCGCGCCCGGCCGTCCACACCCGGATCGCGGCGCCGTGACTGAACACGGCGGCCGTGGCCACTTCGGCGGCCGCGGCGATATCCGCGTCGAACCGGTCGAAGAAGTCATGCCCGGTGGCTGCGCCGGGCATGCGCGCATCGAGGTCGCCGCCGCCCCAGGTGATCGCGGTGCTGAGGTACCGGTGAACGGATGCGCGATCGCTCAGCCCCTCCAAAGAGCCAGCCTCAATCTCGTGCAGTCCGTCAACGACGCGCACGTCGAGGTCACGGGCGGCCGCGAGTGGCTGCGCGGTGAGCTGTGTGCGTACGAGCGTGGACGCGTAAATCGCGTCGATCTCGGCCAGGCGCAGGGCCTCGGGGATGACGGCGGCCTGTCGGCTGCCCAGTGCGGTGAGGCCCGGGCCCGGGTGGGCAGTGTCGAGTTGGCCGAGCACGTTGGCGGGAGTCTGGCCGTGACGGATCAGGAAGAGTCGCATGGTCCCTTCAGTTTAGACACGGAGGCTGGGAGCCACGATGCTCGCGCCTCGTGGTGTACCCGGCACGGCACACACCACGGCGCACACCACGGCGCACACCACGGCGCTCGACCCGCGCCCGACCCGCAGCCGGTTAGGGTGTGCGGCGGCGCAGGGTGACCGAGCCGAGCGCGATGCAGCCCACGACCCAGGCTCCGATGATGAGCAGTTCCCCGGCAATATAGGCGGCGTCCTGCGAATCGGCGGCCACGGCCCGCAACGCGTCGACCGCGTGGGAGAGCGGCAACCAGTCGCTGATGGTCTGCAAGACCGGGGGCAGCTGGTCGCGCGGCAGAAAGATTCCGCCTAGCAAAATCTGGGGGAAGACCAGAAGAGGCATGAACTGCACGACCTGGAATTCGGTGCGGGCGAAGGCGCTGGCGAGCAGGCCGAGCGCGGTGCCGAGTACGGCATCCGCTACCGCTCCGGCGAGGAGCAGTACGAGGGATCCCTGAATCTCGAGCCCGCAGACCCAGACCGCGAACGCGACCGCGATGACGGCCTGAGCCACGGCGAGCAGACCGAAGGCGAGGGTGTAACCCAGAATGAAGTCGCCCTTGCCGAGTGGCATTGACAGCAGCCGTTCGAGGGTGCCGGTGCGGCGTTCACGCAGGGTGGCGATGCTGGTGACCAGGAACATCACGATGAACGGGAACAGCGCGATCATCGCCGGGCCCACCTGATCGAACACGGTCGTGTCGGAGAACACCCAGGCCAGCAGTCCGATCAGCAGGCTGGGCACCACGAGCAGCAGCACGATGGTGCGGGGGTCGTGCCGAATCTGCGTGAGCACCCGTCCGGCCGTGGACAAGGTGCGCGCCGGCGTCATGAGTGCCGCCCCGGATGGTGCTCGGGCGGGGGCGCGGGGGTGGATGCGCCGCGAGGTTTCGACGCGCTGGGTCCGCCGGGGGAGCCGGACCCGCGGGGGATCAGCGCGAGAAACGCCGCCTCCAGGTCGTCGGTGGCCGTGGCGGTCAGCAGCCCCCGGGGGGTGTCGTCCGCGAGGATCGCGCCGTCACGCATGAGCACGAGCCGGTCGCAGCGGGCGGCTTCGTCCATGACGTGGCTCGACACGAGCAGACTGGTGCCGGCGTCGGCGAGGCGGTGGAACAGGTTCCACAGCTCCACGCGCAGCACCGGGTCCAGGCCCACGGTGGGTTCATCGAGCACGAGCAGGTCGGGTGACCCCAGCAGCGCGGTCGCCAGGGACACCCGGCTGCGCTGCCCGCCCGAAAGCGCGCCGACCAGGCTTACGGCCTGGCAGGTCAGGTCGGTGGCCGCCAGCACGCGGTCGATATCGCTGCGCGGTGCTCCGAGAACGGATGCGAAGTAGCGCAGGTTCTGACGTACGGTGAGGTCGTCGTACACGCTGGCCTCCTGCGTGACGTATCCCACGCGGCGGCGCAGGCCGGCGCTGCCGGCGGGCTGCCCGAGCACGGTGACCGTGCCCGACTGCACCACCTGCACGCCGATGATGGCGCGCATCAGGGTGGTCTTGCCGCATCCGCTGGGCCCGATCAGCCCCACCAGCTGGCGGCGCGGAATGGTCAGGCTCACCCCGTGCAGTGCGGTGGTGGAGCCGCGCCGCACGTGCAGGGCGTCGATGCGAATCGCCGGGGAAGGGTCATCGGGCGGCGCACCCGCGGCGGGCGAGACTGCCGGACCGGGACCGGGCATGGGAGCCGCCTTTCTGATGCGGTGGGTTCGCGCCGGGGTGCTGCGTCATGAGTCTTCGATTGCGAGGCCGCCACTGTTCAGTAAGGCCCGGCCGGCGGGAAAGCGCAAGCGCCTGCGGGCGCGCTCTGACACACAGGAGGCGGGAGAACAGATGGCGCCCGGACGAACGTGCGGACGCCCCGACAACGGGGAGGCACCATGACGGCGCGAAGCCCGCGGCTCTGGTGGCCCGCTCACGGTGCATTCTGTGCAAACGAGGCTGCCTCGGTCATAACGGGGTGACACCATGGACATACCGATACTCACCTCACGGAAAGCAGCCCGATGACGATCATCAAAATCAACGCGATCACCGTTCCCGCCGACAGCGGAGACACCCTCGCTCAGCGCTTCGCGGCCCGCGCAGGCGCCGTCGACGGCCAGCCCGGCTTCGAAGGCTTTGAACTGCTCAAGCCCGTCGACGACGGCCGCCACACCTGGCTCGTGGTCACCCGTTGGGCCGACGAGGACTCTTTTCAGACCTGGGTGAACTCGAGCGCCTTCGGTCAGGGTCACCAGAGTGACAAGCCGACCGAGGGTGCTCACGCGGGCTCGTCGACCGCCGGCGCACACGCGGCGGGCGCACCCGCCGGGGCTGGCGCGGCTGCGGGGGATGCTCCTGCCCGCCCGGTGGGCATGAGCAGTGAGCTGTGGTCGTACGAGATCGCCGGCGGCAGCGCCGCATAGCTCACGGCCGCGCCGCTCAGTTACACCGATCGCACCGTTGCCGGCCTGCGCAACGGTGCGATGAGCGTGATCGAACGGATGCCGCGGCCCGGGCCGCCCTTACGGGCTCGCACCGGCGCACGCTGGCAGTCAGTGCGACTGACTGGAACGGCGTTCTAGCTGAGAAAACCCTCGGCCTGCAGCCATTCCTCGGCCACGTCGCGGGGGTCTTCGCCGCCGTTGTCGACCTGGCCGTTGAGCGCGGTGATGACCTCGCTCGTGAGGGCGGCGCTGATCGGTGCCATGATCTCGGCGATGGCCGGGTTCTCGGCGAGGGTGCTGTCGCGCAGGGTCATCGCGCCCTGGTACTGCACGAAAAAGCCCTCGTCGTCGGACAGCACAGCGAGGTCGTTCGAGACGATGCGGGCGTCGGTGGAGAAGACCTCACCGAAGCTGCAGGTCTCGCCTACCTGGGTGTAAATCAGGTTGAGGTCCAGCTGCACGACCTCGGAGAATTCGAAGCCGTACGCGGTTTGCAGGCCCGGCAGTCCGTCGTCGCGGTTGATGAACTCAGCCGCGGCGCAGACTGCCGCGTCCTGCGGGTTGGCCTCGATGTAGGCGGCCGCGTCGCTCATGGTGACGAGGTCATTCTCTTCGGCGAAGGCCGTGGGAACGGCGATGCGGTAGGTGTTCTCGAACGGGGCCGGCTCGAGCCAGGTGACGCCGTTGGCGGCATCCGCTTCGGCGACGGCCGCGTAGAGGTCGGCGGGCACATCGTCGGTGTTGTTGCCGAGAATGTTCACCCAGCCGGTGCCGGTGTAGTCCCAGTAGAAGTCGATTTCGTCGCTGAGCAGGGCTTCACGCACGGTGGCGCTGCCGCTGATGCCGGTGCGGTCATCGACGCTGGCGCCGGCGTTCTCGAGGGCAACGGAGGCGATCTGGGCCAGCAGAATGGATTCCGTGAACTCCTTCGATCCGGCGGTGAGGTCCACGCCGGCGAGCGGGCCGGTTTCGTTGGAGGAACTGTCGGCTGCGGAGCAGCCGCTCAGGATCAGGGCCAGACCGGCGCCGAACGTGGTCATCATCAGGGCCTTGGATTTCATGCTGTCTCTTCTCTTGGTGCGGTTCTCGATGCTGCGGTGTCGCGGTGTCGCGGTGTCGCGGTGCTGCGGGAAAGGTGGGGCCGTGCGGGTCAGAGTCCCTTGGGGCGCAAGAAGTCTTCGGCGACACCGGCGAGGTAGTCGATGAGGAGCGCCAGCACAGCGGTGAGGGCCGCGCCGACGATCTGCACGAGCACCCGGTTTGTGGACAGGCCGGCGACGATGATGTCGCCCAGCCCGCCGGCGTTGATGTAGGTCGTGAGGGTCGCGGTGCCCACGTTGATCACGAGCGCGGTGCGCACGCCGGCCAGGATGATCGGCACCGACAACGGCAGTTCGAGGGTGCGCAGCACTCCGAACTTGCTGATGCCCATGCCGCGGCCGGCTTCAAGCACCGACTCGTCGACCTGCTCGAGTCCCACCATGGTGTTCAGCAGCACCGGGATGATGGCGTAAATGACCAGACCCAGCACCGCGGCCTGAAAGCCGAGGAACAGGAAGGCCACGGCGAGCAGCACCAGAACGGCGATGGTGGGGATGGCCTGGCCGAGGGTGAGCAGCGTGATCACGATCGGTCGCAGCCGGCGTGCACTCGGGCGGGTCAGCAGAATCCCCAGCGGCACCGCCACGACCAGGGTGAGCACGGTCGACACGAGCGTGAGCTGCAGGTGCTGCCCGATTGCGGTGCTGAGGGCGGCGGAATTGAGCGACCGGGCCTCGATGCTGTCGAGCTCGTGCGCGCTTACGTAGAAGTACAGGGCCAGGCAGATGGCGGCCAGTACCGCAGGCATGACCAGGTAGCCTCTTAGGCTGCGTCGGGTACGCGGGCCTCGGGGCGCAGCGGCGAGAACCTGCGCGGTGCCGGGCATGCCGGCCCGGTCGCGGGTGGCGGTCGCGGTGTCGGGTGTCGTCACGTCAGGCACGCACCCGGTCGGAAGCCGCATCCGTGTCGGCATCCGTGACAGCCGCCGCTGCCGCGGCCGTTCCGCGCATCGAGCGGATGGCGGCGGTGATCTGTGCGATGTCCACGATGCCCTGGTAGCTGCCGTCGTCGCCGATGACCACGCTTACGCTGTGTGTGGCGGTGATCAGTTCGTTCAGCGCGTCGCTGAGGGTGTCCTGCGGACGCACGACGGCGTCGGGTGAGGTGCCGATCGTGGCGAGGTCACGGCCGGCGGCCCGGTCGAGATCGTCGGCGTTCACCCAGCGCAGCGGATGCCCCGCCTCGCTGAGCACCAGAACGGCCGGTGTTCCCGTGCTGCGCAGCAGGGCGCGCACGGAGTCGGCATCCGTTCCCACCCGCACGGCGGGCCATGGGGTCAGCGCGATGTCGCTCACCCGGCTCAGGCTGAGCCTTTTCAGGGAGGCGCCGCGCCCGATGAAGTCCGACACGAAGGCGCTGGCCGGGGCGGTGAGAATCTGCTCGGGGGTGTCGTATTGGGCGATCTGCGACGGGCCCTGCAAGATGGCGATCCGGTCGCCCATTTTGAGGGCTTCGTCGATGTCGTGGGTGACGAACACGATGGTTTTGCGGACCTCGCTCTGCAGGCGCAGGAACTCGTTCTGCAGGGCGTCGCGGGTGATCGGGTCGATAGCGCCGAAGGGTTCGTCCATGAGCATCACGGCCGGGTCGGCGCCCAGGGCGCGGGCCACGCCCACGCGCTGGCGCTGTCCGCCGGAGAGCTGTTTGGGGTAACGGTCCCGGAACGTGGCCGGCGGCATGTTGACCATTTCGAGCAGTTCGTCGACCCGGGCAGCGGTGCGGGCCTTGCTCCAGCCGAGCAGCCGGGGCACGGTCGCCACGTTCTCGCCGATGGTCTGGTGCGGGAACAGTCCTACCTGCTGAATGACGTAGCCGATGCGTCGGCGCAGGGCGTCGGCGTCGGTGCTGGTCACGTCCTCACCGTCGAGGATGATGCGGCCCGAGCTGGGTTCGATGATGCGGTTGATCATCTTCATGGTGGTGGTCTTGCCGCAGCCGGACGGGCCCACGAGAACGACGATTTCGCCCTCATGGATGTCCAGGTTGAGGTTGTGCACGGCATCCGTTGCCTGGCCGGTGAAACGTTTGCTGAGGTTTTCGAGGCGGATCATGACCTTGCCCGAGGCCGGCGGGATGTTCGGGGTGGGAGTCATCGGATACCTTTCGACGTGGTCAACCTGCGGATGGCGTAAAACAAGATGTCGAACACAACGGCCAGGATCATGACACCCACGGTGCCGGCCAGCACCAGGTTCACGGCGACGGGCGTGCCGACCCGGGCGAGGCCGGTGAAGATGAGGTCGCCGTAGCCGGGGCCGAGCACGATCGACCCGATTGCGGCGATACCCAGCAGCACGAGGGTCGTCACGCGCACCCCGGTGATGATGACCGGCCAGGCGAGCGGCAGTTCGATGCGGCGCAGCACCTGGCGGCGGCTCATGCCCATGCCCAGCGCGGATTCCACGACGGCCGGGTCGACTTCGCGCAGCCCGGTGATGGTGTTGCGCACGATGGGCAGCAGGCCGTACATGGTGAGCGCGACGACCACGGGCAGTGCGCCAAGGCCGAGCGGCCCGATCAGCAGAATGAATAGGGCGAACGAGGGGATAGTGAGAAAGGCCCCGGTGATGGCGAGAATCGCGCCGCGGGAGCGTTCCCGGCGGTACGTCGCCAGGCCAAGCCCCACACCGATGATGGTGGACAGGATCACCGAAACGCCGACCACGGCCGCGTGTTCGAGGCCGAGTTCGAGCATGTCGTCACTGCGGCTGATCAGAAAATCGAGAAAGTTCATAGCGCCTTTCGCCCGCGAGCAAGGAGTGCCGGCGGAGCCTGGCGAGGTGAATGAAGCCGGTTGGAGCACCCGTGCCTGTTGCCTTCGGCGGGTGCGCACCCGCGGCCGCGCACACAACGGTCGGCAAAGTGCCCATTTCTAACTGTACGGGACATAGAGGGTCTGGCAGATTCCGCCCCGGTTGAGGGTCTTGCGGCGGACATGAATATTAGTCAGTCCCAGCGCATGAAGGACGAAGCTGGGCAGGTTCGGCCTCCCCCGACTGTTGGCGGCACAACGGATTCGACGACGAAATCGAAACGTTGGCCAGCAGTCTTCTACGTCATTGTCGGTGTCGCGACGATTGTCAGCGCCGTGGTCGCAAGTTTGGCGTTCTTACAGCCGCCGCAGAGGGCACGGGCGCAGCCGAACCACTAGCTACTGGGCGTGGGAGAGCGCTCCGAAGTCGACCACCACGCTGACACCCGAGCAGTCGCCGGCCGCAGCCGCAGCCGCATCCGTCGCTGTCGCATCGGTCGCGGTCGAGCTTGGCGCGGCGGCGTCGTCGGTGTCGGGCGCGGCCGCGCAACGGCCGAGGGTGAGCACAGCGGCCAGTGTGAGGGTGATGGCCGCCAGCGGTCCCCGGGAAATGTTCATGAGTTCAGAGTAAGGAGCCGGTCGGGCCCGGGGCGCGGCGTGACGTTGAGCATCAGCGGGCGTACGGCCCCACCTGATCGAGGGTGTACCCGTGTGGGTACGCCGAGCGGGCCGCACCGGAACGAAAAACGGCCTCGGTCGCCGGCGCGCGCGCGCTCGACCGCACGGCCCGTAGCCGCACCACAAAGCCCAGCAGCGTGCGCACTCCGCGGCCGGGCACCGGCAGTCCGAGGGCACGGATGACGCGCACATCACCGATCAGGGCGCCGAGGATGGCCCGGTCGTGGCGCCGCACGGCTCGAGGCAGCTTGCTCGTGAACGACGGCATCGCCGAGCTCGTCAGGGCTGCTCCGGCAGCGGATGCCGCCACATGCTCGGCCTCGTACGCGTCGAAGAACGCCGCCGCCGCGTCGTAACTGCCCGGCACCTCGGCCAGGCCGATACGGCGGCCGAGTTCGGCGAAGAACCGGTAAGCGGCCTCACGCTCCGCAGGCTCGACAGTCCGCCAGCCGTGCGCGTCGATCCAGCGCAGGGGAGCGATCAACAGGCTGATCAGCACGTAGCGGAAATCGGCATCCGTTCCCGGAACCCCGGTATGCACGCGGCGCAGCAACTGCACCATCGCCCGGCCGCGGTCGCTGTCGAAACCGTGCACGATGATTTCGTACACGACGATGCCGGTGTCGGTGGCGCGTTTGCCGGGGCGTTGGGTGATCTCCCCGGTGCCCCGGAGCGCGGCGGCGGTCGCCGGTACGGCAAAGCTGCGAAAGTACGCCAGCACGAAACCGATGTTCATGTCGCCGGCGAAGTCGTAGATCGCCATGCGCCGGAACGTGTCAGGCCAGTTGTCGGGTGAAGCCTGCCGCACGGCGGCCAGATGTTCCCGGGCCGCGGCCCGCTGCCTCACTCGGATTCGGCGAGGTCGTCGTTGATGATCTGCGTGATCGACCGCAGTGTCTCCGGGGAGACATCGCCGAGCATTCGTGCCGCGAAGCTGACCACACGCTGGGCGCGCAGGCTCTTCACGAAGGCGAGCTGCGAATCGACCCGCTCGGGCAGGTCGCCGCCAGTGCCGAGCAGGTAGGCCGGGGGAATGCGGAAGAACTCGCCGATGCCGGTGAGCAGAGCCGTGTCGGTCACCAGAGGACCGTCGCCGGAGATCATATAGGCCCACCGAGCGCGGGACAGGGAGAGACCACGCTCGTTCAGCCCCTGCTCGATCTGCCGGTAGGTGTACGGCGTGTTGCCTTCGGCCACGACGACGTCGAGCAGCAGGCCGAGTTTCCGGGCCAGTTCCAGCTGCGGGCTGATCGATCCCGAGCCGGACGGCGCCGAGGGCGACGCGGTCGGGGCCGGCTCCGGGTCGGCGGGATCGGGCGTCGCGGGCCGCGAAGGGGCTGGAGCTGGGGTGGTGCGGTCAGGCATGGATCATCTTCCGATCGTGGTGCTGGTGCTGGTGCTGGTGCTGGTGCTGGTGCTGGTGCTACCGGTGTCCGTGTCGCCGGCGCGGGTCTGCCGTTCGGCCTGGTCGATAAGTTTGAGCTCGGCGGGTGAGATCACCTGAGCCGGGTCGAGCAGCAGGCTGTCGCGGATTTCCACGTGTCGCCGGTACAGGTGGTCGCCGGGGGCCCGTACGAACGCGAGGGCCAGCGGGCCCAGCGTCTGCTCGATGCTCAGCTCGGGCGTGTCGCGGATCAGGCGCTGCCACAGCGGGGTGATGCGCCAGAGCAGCCGGCGGTCGCGCTGGTTTCGGGTGAACCCGGCAATGGCGTCGACGGTCGCGGTCAGTCCCAGACCGATCGCGAGACTGATCGGCGCCAGCAGCAGGGCGAGCGTGAGCACGGTGCGCGGCCAGCCCTGGAAGGTGAAATCGGGGGAGAGGGTGGACTGCGCGGCACTGGTGAGGCTGATGACGGCATAGACGAGCACTCCGAGGCATCCGAACATCACAAACCCCAACGAGAGCCGGGTCACCGTGCGGCGTTGTCGGGCAATGTCGGAAAGGCAGGCCCACCCGACCGAAACCGCGAAGATCGCCATCGCGATCCATGTGGTGGACGCGTACGCGGTGTAGTCCCAGCGCGCCATGAACGACTGCGAGATGTCATCGACGGCGCGCCAGTCGGCGGGGAAGAACAGCAGTGCCTGTGCCGCAATAATGCCGCCGGCGACAAGGACGGTGGATCGCAGGCGAGTGCGGGTGAGGCCGTGGCGCCCCACGGCCTCCTGCACGATCACGTCGACCAGGGCCACGGCCACGATGGCGAGCGCGTGAAAGAGAAAGTAGGTGGCGTTGGCGCCGCCGAGCCAGGCGTCCACCGTGTCGTAGACCGGTTGCGGCTGCAGGCTCATGGCCAGCGCGAAGACCGCGAGGAACGCGAGCAGTGACCGGCGGCGTTTGCGCACTGCGGAGGGAAGGCACAGCGCGGCGGCGAGCCAGAGTACGCCGGAGACGACGAACAAGACAGTTGTTGTCATCACAGCACCCGCCCGAATCCTGTTTGTGGACCGCTCGCCGCGGCCGGGGCGTCGTGCAGCATGATCAGGGCCAGCCGGTCGCCGATCGCTTCGGCGAGGGCCTCCTGGTCGTCGGTGAAGCGGGTGCGGGCGAGCGCGTATGCGATGGCATCGAGGGGAATCAGCGGCGCCAGCAGAGCCACCCGTTCGGCCGGGATGAGCTCCTTCTGGTGATGCAGGATCATGTGGCCGAATTCGTGGTTGATGAACTGTTGCCGGTGCACGAAGGAGGTGGTGGGCGCGTGGTGGATCCGCTCGAAGTCTTCGCCGGCGATTTCGATCCAGAGGCCGCAAATGCCGTGCTCGAGCATGCGGGGGGAGGCCTGCCGAATGATGATTTTCTTGCCCCGGATCGCCTCCATGTGCCGGTGCAAGGTGGCGGCAGTGAGCGGGTGCGGCAGCTCCAGCTCGGCTACCAGACGGCGCGCGTGATCTCGGCGCTGGTCGTTGTACATTGATTTCCCCCCACGGGTGTGACACTGCCGCCCCGTTTGTGGGATGGCCGGTCAGTGTGACTCGGGTCTAGACTACATTGTCACCCATTCAACGAAGAATTTTTTCATGAATAAATCGCTGTGGTCGGGAAAAAAGTCTCTCAACCCGCTACGATGGACATGTCTAAGAGAAGTCCTCGGGGGGACGAATTGACCGTGAACAGCATTGACCAGAGTCGACTTCAAGGGGTGCATCGTCTGCTCCAGGGACGCGTTCGGCGCGTCTTCCACACCGACCGTTCGGCACTTCGGGAGGCGCCGCAGTCGCACCCACTCGGGCCTGACGCGATCTGGGAGTGGGTGCGTGCAATCCTGCCTGCCGAAGCCAGTCAAAGCGCCGACATCGTCTGCGACAGCTGGAACCATCCGCGTCTACGCGTGCAGATCGTGACCGACGCGGCTGGTCGCCTGATCGTGGCCAACCATGGCGTGCTGCGTGATGCCATGCGCCTCATTGACTCCGGAGCGACGGTCGTGGTGCAGGTGTGCTCAGCCGATGCCACCACCGCAGGCGGCGAGACGGCGGCCACGATCCGGATCTGGCTGTTCAATCGGCAGGGCCCGCGCGCCGTCGAGGCCGACACCGTCGAAGACATTCTGCTGCCCGACGAGCGCGACGCTTACACCCAGTCGGGTGCTCGATTCGAGACGGGCTGGCAGATCACGGGCGAACCCGGCGGCCGGGCGGCGGGCGGTACGACGCGTCGTGCGGGCGGCCGCGGGGTGCGCGGCGGGTCAGGCCGACACTTTCGGTGGCTGACCGCACATCCGCTCGGAGCCTGATTCGCGCTACTCGCGAATGCGCACGGCCGTTTCGCGCAGGTACTGGTCGACGCGGGCGTACGCGTCCCGGGTGAGGGCGCGCCAGAGCTGCACGGCCAGCCGGGGGTCCTCGTGCTCGAGCTCGTCGATGGCATCAGCGCTGAGCAGCATCAGGTGCACCGGTCCGTCGGCCTTCTCGGTGGTCTCCTGGCGGTCGTCGCTGCCGAGGGCGAGCTCACCGAAGGTCATGCCGGCGCTCAACGTGGTCAACTTCACCCGGTTGCCGTGCGGCCCGGTCACGATCGTGTTGATCTTGCCCGACACGATGAAATAGACCCCGCCGAAGCGCTGCCCCACACGGCGCACGATGTCGCCGTCGTCATGGTGCTGTTCCTCCATGCGCGATTCCAAGGCGTGAACGGCCTCGGCGCTCAGGGAACTCAGCGCCGGGGACTCCGTCACGCGCACCGCCCCGGTCTGGCTCAGCTCGTGGGCGAATCGCCCGATCACCCGGTTTTCGGCGTATTCCACGGCAACGCTGCGGGTGTCGAACGCCTGTACGGGGCCCATCGTGGCGAGAATCTCGGTGGTGACGGCGTCGTCGCCGATCAGCAGCAGTTCCCGCCCGGCCGCGCCGAGGGTGCGTTCCAGCTCGGTGAGCATGCGTTGCGCCACGGCCCCGACCCGGTCGACCCGGCGCAGGTCGAGAATCACGATGTCGGCCTCGTCGGGCAACGCGCACACGGCACGCAGCAGGGTTTCGGTGCCGGTGAAGAGCAGATCTCCGGTCAGTTCAATCACGCGGGCGCGGTGGCCGTGCTCGGCCAGCACGGCGACAGCGGCGTCGGGGCGACGGATGCCCGAGGGCGCGTGCGTGATGTCGGTGACCGTGCGAATCGTGGAGCGTGCACTGCGCGCCGCACTCACGAAATGCAGCTCCAGCTCCTGGGAGATGCGCTGCGCGGCGGCAATGCCACGCACGCTGTTGCCGTGCACGTCCGCCCGTCTCGGCGTCCACGATCGTGCCGGTGAGGCGACCCGCACGGGCAACCGCGCCGCGGACGTCGTGCTGCCACTCCTCGTGCTTCCACGCCTTACGGACCGAGCCCTGCATGACTTCGTAGGGGCGCCCGTCG
>JBBQYN010000015.1:0-19067 GCA_038208655.1 Actinomycetales bacterium | reverse complement strand
ACGTCGAAGACGAGTCCGTCGACACGGTTACGGCTGAGCGCCTGGGCGGACACTTCCACACCGACCGCGGTGACGTCAGCCTCGCGCATGCGGGCCAGTAAGGCGTGCAATTCGCTGGCTTCGGGGGTGGTGAGGTTGCTGGTGACGGCGAGGGACCCGATGCGGCGTTCGGCGGTGGAGGTGAGCCCGCTCGTCACGCCGAGCTGGGTGAGGATGGCGAAGAGCAGGTACTCGACGCTGGTCTTGCCGTTGGTGCCGGTCACGGCGAAGAGAGTGGCGGGATTATCCGCTGTGCCATAGATCCAGGCGGCGACGTCGCCGAGGGCCGCGCGCGCGTCGTCGATCACGAGCACGGGTAGGCCGCTGGGCGCGGCGAGGTCCGCGCCGGCGGCATCGGTCAGGATCGCCACGGCACCGGCGGCTCGGGCCTTGTCGGCGAAGGACGCTCCGTGGCTGTTGCGTCCCGGAACACCGACGTACAGGTCACCGGGCTGCACCGTGCCTGAGCTCAGGCTGACACCGGTGACGGTGAGGTCACCGAGCGGCGCCGGGCCCTGCGGGAGCAGCGCGAAAGCCGTCACGAGGTCGGCCACGGCCCGGGCAACGGGCCGCTGCGGCCGCAGCGCCGAGGGGGCCGCGGGTTGCGGCGTGGACACGGGGCTCATCTTGTTACCAACACCTTGTTGTTCTGGGCGACGCCGACATACCGGACGTGGCTGCTGTTCTGGAGTGCGCTGTGCACGGTGGCACACATGTTCGGGAGCATAACTTTCCTACCAGGTGGCGGGGAGGTCGGGGGCGGGGGCCCCCGAGGGCACCGCACGGTACTTCTTCAAGACCTGACTCATCACCTTCTGGAAGATCGGAGCCGGTGCTGCGGACGTATTCATATTAACAGGGTCGGCCAGACTCACCGACACGACGTATTCGGGGTCGTCGGCCGGGGCGAAGCCCGAGACGGAGACCAGGTAGCCGCTGGAATACCCGCCGTTGCCGTCGGGCATCTGCGCGGTTCCGGTTTTCGCGGCCACGCGGTACCCCGGAATCTGCCACTGGGAGTGCACCCAGCTGTTCTCGTAGACCATCTCCAGCACGTCGGAGGTGTCACCGGCGGCCGTGGCCGAGAGCACCTGACGGCCCGTTTCGTCGGGACGGTCGGTCATGGTGCCATCGGCCTGGCGGCAGCCCTCGACCAGCTGCACGGGCATGCGCACGCCATCGTTGGCGATGGTCTGGTAGATGCTGGCAATCTGCAGTGCCGTGGTGGTCAGGCCCTGGCCGAACATCGTGGCGTACTCGGTCTGGTTGTCCCAGTCCTGCCAGGCGTGCAGAATGCCGGGATCTTCGGCGGGGAAGCCGGTCTCGGTGGCCGAGCCGACCCCGAACTTGGTCATGTAGTCGAAACGTTGCTCGTCGGTGAGCATTTCACCAAACTTGCTCATTCCGGTGTTGGAGGAGTCGATGAGCACACCGGTCATGGTGAGGCGATCGTCACCGTGGGCGTGGCTGTCGGTGATGTTGGCGCCATTGGCCGGCAGGTAGCGGTACGGGGCCACCACACCGGTGGCCATCGTGGCGCGTCCGGAGTCGAGAACGGATGCCGCGGTGAGGGCCTTGAAGGTCGAGCCGGGCTCAAAGGAGGCCGTGAAGGCTCGTGAGCCGCGGTCATCCGCTTCGCTGCCGCCGACGTTGTTCGGGTCGACGCTGGGGTAGTCGGCGACGGCGACGAGCTTGCCGGTCTTGACTTCCTGCACGACGACGGTGCCCCAGGCTGCGCCGGTGGCCTGGGCCTGTTCGGCGAGGGCCTGCTGTACGAACCAGTTCAGGTCGGAGTCGATGGTGGTGACGATGTCACCGCCGTCGACGGCCTGTTCCACCGTGACGCTGCTGGCCGGGATTCGCACGCCGTCGGCGCCTTTTTCGTAGGTTTCGACGCCGTCGACGCTGGCGAGGCAGGAATTTTCGCCCAGCTCGAGGCCGGCCTGGGCGTCGCCCTCCGAGGAGACGAACCCGACCATGTTTCCTGCGACGGCCCCGTTGGGGTAGACCCGGCTGGGGTTGGACCGCGGGTAGAGCCAGGGGATACTGAGTTCGTTGATGGCGCGCAGGGCATCGACGTCCACTCCGCGGGTCAGGTAGGCGAAGTCGGATTCAGGGTTCTCGTCGAGCGCCCCCGCGATGATCGCTTCGATCTCGGCCCCGGTCTGACCGGTGATCGCTCCGAGTTCGGCCGCGGCCTCGGGCACGGTCACGGTGTCGCGCCCGGCCGGACCGGTTTCCCCGGAGTCGTTGGCACGGGTGAAGGTGGTGCTGTTCTTGGGTGACACGGTGATGTCATAGCGCATGACGGTGCCGGCCAGAACGACGCCGTTGGCGTCGACGATCTCGCCGCGGGAGCCGTAGACGGTCTGTCCGACCGAGCGGTTGCCGACGGAATCCGCGGTGAGGGCATCCGCTCGCACCACCTGAATGTCGACGAGTTTGACGACGA
Organism: Actinomycetales bacterium; assembly: GCA_038208655.1. Classification (GTDB taxonomy): domain Bacteria; phylum Actinomycetota; class Actinomycetes; order Actinomycetales; family Microbacteriaceae; genus Cryobacterium. The sequence goes on along the minus strand of JBBQYN010000015.1, from coordinate 16,576 downwards.
AGACCGACACAATGGCGAACAGCACCGTGACGGTGACGAATACCCGCCGACGACTGGAGGTGCTTGGCCGCGTGCGGGACTGACCCGTTTTTCTCGGCACTGGTAATCCTTACTGCAGCGAGGCCGCGGGCTTATCGTGTGGTGGGAGAAGGCAGACCGTTGCGGATGGGCACGGCCTGGGTCGGTGTCACGGCTATGCTAGCCGCGCCTCCCTCGGCAGCGCTGAGCGACGCGGCCTGCGCCTGGGTCAGAACGGCGGCATCGGTCAGGAGCGAGTTAGGCACCAGGCTGGCGGCGCCGGCCTGCGAACCCGTTGCCGAGGCCGGGGCGCCGAGTACGGCCCCGTCGGACAGGCGCAGGTAGACCGGACTGGAGTTGCTGACCATGCCGAGAGACTCGGCGTTAGCGGCCAGGCTCTGGGGCGAGGACACCCGCACCAGGTCTTCGCTGACACTCTCGGTGGTGCGGCCCAGTTCAACCTGGTCGGACTGCAGGGTGGACAGTTCGTAGGCGCCCTGGGAGATGCCCACACTGAGCAGCAGCTGCGCCACGACGATCGCCACGACTCCGGCCGTGGCGACGACGGCGTAGGCGATGCGCGGGCGGGTGCGGTGCTGCGGTGCGGGGGCGACGAGGGAGAGCGGCCGGCGATCAGGCGCCGACGGGGTCGGTTCGGCCGGTACCGGGTACGCCGGTCGGGTGCGGGCAACGTTGAGACTCATTCTGCTCTCCTCAGGCGTTCGGCGGCACGCAGCCGCACCGGCGTTGCTCGGGGGTTCACTGCTTTTTCGTCGTCGGAGGCCAGCTCGGCTCCCCGCAGCAAGAGGGAGAACAGGGGCTTGTGCTCGGGCAGTTCCACCGGGAGCCCCGCGGGGGCGGTGGACCCGGCGGCGCCGGCCAGGGCACGTTTCACGATGCGGTCTTCCAGGGACTGGTAGGCCATCACCACGATGCGCCCGCCGACGGTGACGGCCTGCAGTGCGGCGGGAATGGCCCGTTCGAGAACGGCGAGTTCCTGGTTGACCTCGATGCGCAGTGCCTGGAAAACCCGCTTGGCGGGGTGTCCCATGCGCTGCACCGCGACCGGTGTCGCAGCGGTGATGACCTCGACAAGTCGGCCGGACCGCACGAAGGGCGTCTCGTCGCGGGTGGCCACAATGGCTTTGGCGTATCGGGCGGCGAGTTTCTCTTCGCCGTACTCGCGAAAAATGCGGTGCAGGTCTTTCTCGCTGTACTCCGCGAGGATCCGCTCCGCGGTGAACTCCTGAGTGTTGTCCATGCGCATGTCGAGGGGGGCGTCCTTGGAATAGGAAAATCCGCGGTCGACCCGATCGATTTGCAAGCTGGAGACGCCGAGGTCAAAAAGCACCCCGTCGACTTCGGCCATACCGAGGCCGGCGATGGCCTCGGAGATGCCGTCGTACACGGTGTGGACGAGGTGCACGCGATCCGCGAACGGGCTCAGCCGTTCCCGGGCGATAGCCAGGGCGTCGAGGTCCCGGTCCAGGCCCACCAGGGTCAGCTGGGGAAAACGCTGCAGGAACGCTTCGGCGTGGCCGGCCATGCCCAGGGTCGCGTCGACCAGGACCGCACCGGGGCGCCCGATGGCCGGGGCCAGCAGTTCGATGCAGCGTTCCAGGAGAACGGGTGTGTGAATGTCGTCAAGTGCCATAATTCCGGGTCAGACCGTGCAGCCTGATCCCCATCCATTCTTGACTGGCACCGGGGAAGTGTGTCAGGAAAAAACGGCTGGGGGTCAGGCTGCAGGGGCTAGAAGAGTCCCGGGATCACCTCCTCCGTCGTGTTGGCGAATGAGATCTCCTGCTCGGCGAGATACACAGACCACGCCTCGCTATCCCAGATTTCGACCCGGCTGCCGGCACCGATAACGGTCAGCTCGCGGTCGAGTCCCGCATAGGCGCGGAGGTTGGCGGGAATGGTGACCCGGTTTTGCTTGTCGGGCGTTTCCGAGCTGGCACCGGACAGGAACACGCGCAGGTAGTCACGGGCTTGCTTGCTCGTCACGGGGGCCTGGCGGATCTTGTCGTGCAGTTCCTCGAAATCAGCGGTCGTGAAGACGTAGAGGCAGTTTTCCTGTCCCCGTGTCATCACGATCCCCGTGGCGAGGTCGTCACGAAACTTCGCGGGAAGGATGACGCGTCCTTTTTCATCGAGCTTGGGGGCGTAGGTCCCGAGAAACATCATCACCTCTTCCCATTGTCCCGCTCGTGATCTAGCTCGCTTAGTGCTCCACTTTACTCCACTATCATCCACACAGATATGAAACGCCGGGGAATGCGGGCAATCGGGTCACGAATTGCGGGCAACAAAAAAAGGACCGATCCGAAGATCGGTCCTTTTGGTGTGGTGCAGGTGGTGCGGGTCGTATGGTGTGGCAGCCCGTGGTCTAGGAGCGACCGTCCTGGCGGCGGTCCCAGCGCTCGTTCATACGATTCATGAAGCCCTGCTCGGACGGCTTCGGGGTGGGGCTGCGGCCGGCCTGCGGCGGACCGGGGAAGCCACGCACGGATTTACCCGGTGTGATTGCCACGAGCACTCCGGTGAACATGAGCGCGAAGCCCACGATTCCCAGCCATAGCTGCGACAGCGCAACGCCGGCGATGAGGGCACCGATGCCCAGCACGGCCAGCAGGACTCCAACGACAATTGATCGGTAGTTGGGTCGAAGCCGGGTCACACCGACGCTGGCGACAAAGTCGGCATCGTTGTGATAGAGGCTGCGCTCCATCTCTTCCAGGAGTCGCTGCTCTTGTTCGGAAAGCGGCATCTCATTCCCTCCAATAACGGGATCGAGCGGGTTAGACCTCAATTGTAACCCCGCCACGGTGGCTAGGCTAGGCAGGTGACTGAAAGCACTCGTCTGGTCGATCTGGTTAATTCTCGTGTCGACGAATTCCTGATTACTCGTGTTCCAATTGTGACCTTGATCAGCCCAGAGCTGAGCCCGTTCGTGGACTTCTCACGGCAGTTTCTCAGCGGTGGGAAGCGGTTCCGGGCCCTGTTTTGTTACTGGGGCTGGCAGAGCGTGGCCGGCCCGGAGCCGAGCGACCCCGACGCCGATCTAACCCCGGTCGTGACGGCCGCCGCGGCCCTGGAGGTCTTCCACGCCGCGGCCCTGGTGCACGACGACATCATCGACAATTCCGACACCCGGCGGGGCGCCGCATCCGCTCATAAACTCTTCGAGAACCTGCACAGCAGCCTGGGGTGGGTGGGCGCTCCGGCTGACTTCGGTCGTGCCGCGGCGATTCTGCTCGGCGACCTGTTGCTGGGCTGGAGTGATGAACTGCTCGAGGAGGGTATCGCCGGGCTCGCCGACCGCGGTGCGGCAATTCGGGCGCGCTCCGAGTTCAACCTGATGCGCACCGAGGTTACGGCCGGCCAGTATCTCGACATACTCGAGGAGCGCGCCTGGGCGACCCACCCCGAGGCGGAGCTGTTCGACCGCGCGCTGCGGGTGATTACCTATAAGTCCGCCAAGTACAGCGTGCAGGCCCCGCTCGTGATCGGCGCGGCAATGGCCGGCGCGTCGGCAGCCCAGCTGCAGGCCTTGCGGGAGTTCGGCCTGCCGCTCGGCATCGCCTACCAGCTGCGGGATGACCTGCTCGGCGTGTTCGGGGACGCGGCCGTCACCGGCAAGCCCAGCGGGGACGACCTGCGGGAGGGCAAGCGCACGGTTCTCGTGGCATTGGCTCGTGATCTGCTGACCCGGGACGAGCGCCGGCACCTGGATGCCGAGCTCGGCGATGACTCGCTGACCGCCGAACGCATCGCCGTGGTGCAGGGCATGATCCTGGCCAGCGGAGCGGTGGACCGGGTCGAGAGCCTCATCGCCGACTATGTCGCCGATGCGGAAGCGGTACTCGAGGCCGCTCCGCTCAGCGCGGCGGCCCGGCGCCAGCTGCAATGGTTAAGCGAGATCGTCACTCGCCGCGTGGCGTAAGGCCAACCGCGCGGCCCGGACGGCGGTCAGGCCGCGGCCTCTCCCGCCGCGGGTCGGTCAGGCCGGGTTGGGCATGGCCAGGTCAGGCGAGGGCTTGGGCGACGCGGCGCACTTCGGCTTTACGGCCGGCGAGCAGGGCATCGATGGGTGCCGCGTTGAGGCTGTCATCGATCTGCAGCAACCAGTCCATGGCCTGCTCGTCGGTGAAGCCGTCGTCACTGAGCACGAAGATGGTGCCGCGCAGTTCGGGGACCGGGGCTCCATCGCGAATGAACGCGGAGGGCACCTGAAGGATCCCGTCGCGTCGAACGGCGAGAAGCTGGCGGTCGTCGATCAGCTGACGCACCCGACTCAGGCTCAGTCCGAGCGTCTCGACAAGGGCAGGGATCGTGAGCCACTGGCGCTCTGAGGAATCATCATTCACCCTCTAAGCCTGCCACGAATATGGGAACCCGCCAACCGGGCGTGACAACCGGTTTCCCTCCCGGCCGTGGCGGGCCGGAGTAATTGACTACGATCAGAAAATGTGCCAGCGTCACTATTCGACTGCAACGAACGGGAGCCCATGTCAGCTGCACTGAGCACAATCGTCCACAAAGTTGTGGCACTCGCCCAGAAGGGCCGTTCGCGGCCCGTCGATGACCAGCCTGTCGCGGCAACATCCGCCGCCATACCGCCGCGGCCGGCAAGCTCACGTGGCGCGATGTACACCGTCCCCCTCGTGCTCGTGAGTACGCTGGCAATCTCGCTCAACCTCGCCGCTCCAGCCCAGGCCGCCGCACACGTGAAGAAGCCCCTCAATGCGATGCCGTCCAAGGCTGTGCCGACGACGGTTGCGTCGACGGTCTCCGCCGTGGCCCCGACCCAGATCGCGCCCGCCGAGTACACCGTGGCCGAAGGCGACACCATCAGCGGCATCGCGGCGCGCTTCGGCGTGGCCAGCGCCGGGGTGCTGGCCCGCAACGGCCTGGGCTGGTCGTCATTGATCTTCCCCGGCCAGGTTCTGACCATCGCCGACGCCGTCGCACCGGCCGCAGCTCCCGCCACCCCGGCTGGCCCCATCACCGCGGACGGACAGCACACCGTCGTCACCGGCGACACCATCGGGGCGATCGCAGCCGCCAACGGAGTTTCTGTGGACGCCGTGCTCGGAGCCAACGGTCTCATCCGCAGCAGCAGCATCTTTCCCGACCAGGTCATCCTGCTGCCCGGTTCCGCGGCGGCGACGCCGGCACCGGCCGCCGCACCGACGGTTACCCCGGCCGCGAGCAGCAGCCACACCATCGTCTTTGGCGACACCATCGGTGCCATCGCGGCGACCGCCGGCGTGTCGGTGCAACAGATGCTGGACGCCAACGGTCTGGGCTGGTCGAGCATCATCTACCCCGGGCAGGTCCTAATCGTGCCGCAGTCCGCCAGCATGGTCGCGGTCGCCGACGCCGTGCCGATCGCGACCGAACCCGCCGTCTATGTCACCGCCGGTGTCGCCACGGAGATGTCCGCCGAGATGCGCCAGAACGCCCAGACCATCGTCTCGGTGGGGCACGCCGCCGGAGTGCCCGAGCAGGGCCTGGTCATCGCCCTCGCGGCGGCGGCCCAGGAATCGGGCCTGCGCAACGTCACCTACGGCGACCGCGACTCGCTCGGCCTGTTCCAGCAGCGTCCCAGCAGCGGATGGGGTTCCGCCGATCAGGTGCAGGACCCGGTACGCGCCAGCCAGGCATTCTTCGGCGGCGCCGGCAACCCGAATCCCGGCGTGACCCGCGGGCTGCTCGACATTTCGGGGTGGGACTCCATGAGCGTGACCGACGCCGCCCAGGCCGTGCAGATTTCTGCCTACCCGAACCACTACGCCAAGTGGGAAACATCCGCTCGGCTGTGGCTCGCCCAGATCGGTTAGCCGGAGTGCACCAGCGCAGCAAAGTACGGCGCAGAACCCTGCGGGCGGAGTGTTTGCGTACTCTTCGCCCCGGGACTACCTAGAATCAATCGAGTGAGTGATACCCCGTCCGACCCCATGCTCGGCCGTCTGATAGACGGCCGCTACGAGGTGCGCTCACGAATCGCCCGCGGTGGCATGGCCACCGTGTACCTGGCCACGGACGTGCGCCTGGAACGGCGCGTGGCGCTGAAGATCATGCACGGCCATCTGGCCGATGACAGTGATTTTCGGGACCGGTTCATTCAGGAGGCCCGCTCGGCCGCCCGTCTGGCGCACCCGAATGTGGTGAACGTTTTCGATCAGGGTCAGGACGCCGACATGGCGTATCTGGTCATGGAGTACCTGCCGGGCATCACCCTGCGCGACCTGCTCAAGGACTACGGCCGGCTCACCCCCGAGCAGACACTGGACATTCTCGAGGCCGTGCTCAGCGGTCTCGCCGCAGCCCACAAGGCCGGCATCGTGCACCGCGACGTGAAACCCGAAAACGTGCTGCTCGCCGACGACGGTCGCATCAAGATCAGCGATTTCGGTCTGGCCCGGGCCAGCAACAACAACACCGCGACCGGTCAGGCGCTACTGGGCACCATCGCCTACCTCTCCCCCGAGCTGGTCACCCGTGGCGTTGCCGACGCCCGCAGCGACATTTACGCTCTCGGCATAATGACCTTCGAGATGCTCACCGGCGAGCAGCCCTACGTCGGCGACGCACCCATGCAGATCGCCTACCAGCACGCCAACGACACCGTGCCGATGCCCAGCAGCCGGGTCGCGTCCATTCCGCAGGAACTTGACGAACTCGTGCTGTGGGCCACCGCCCGGGACCCGGAGCAGCGCCCACGGGACGCCCGGGTGATGCTCGACCAGCTTCTGGACGTGGGCAGCCTGATGCGCCCCGCCACCGCGGGCTCCGCCACGATGGTGTTGCCCGCGCGCGGGCTCTCCTCGACCGGGGCCGGCGTCGACCCCGAAACTCGTGCGTTCACCGACATCACGGCGGATGCCGCCACCCGAGCACTCGGGGCGGCCCCCCTGGTCGGCACTCTCGCCGCGTCCGCCGACTCCGGCAATGGTTCGTCGTCGGGCGCGGAGCTCTCCGGCAAATCCGGCCGCCGCAAGGCGCGCGGCTTCTGGTTGTTCGCCTTCATTCTGCTGCTCGCCACGGCTTTCGTGGGTGCCGGCTGGTATTTCGGGTCCGGCCCGGGTTCGGAAGTCACCGTGCCCGCACTGACCGGCTCCACTCTGGAGGACGCCACCGCTGAGCTGACAGCCTTGGGCCTAGGTACGGTCGAAGGCTCGGTGTACAGCCCCACGGTACCCGCCGGCGTCGTCACGGGAACGAAGCCGGGCGCCGGCGCGCGCGTCGCCAATGATGCCTCCGTCACCGTGATTGTGTCCCTCGGCCTGCAGCCGATCACGCTTCCCCCACTGGCCGGGTTGACCCGTGCCGACGCGGAGGCTGCCCTGACCGATCTGTCGGCGACCGTGGGCAGTGTCGATGAAGTCTTCAACGAGGCCGAGCAGGGAACCGTGTTGTCGGCGACGACGGAAGCCGACGGCGCTGATGTCTCTGAGGGCGGCCCGTACTTCGAGGGACTCGCCGTGAACCTGGTCGTGTCTCTGGGCGGGATTCCCAGTGTCGATGGGGAGACGGTTGACGACGCCACCCAGATCCTCGGCGACCTGGGCCTGCTGGTACGCTCCGGGGAGCAGTCCTACAACGACGTCGTTCCCGAGGGCAACGTGATTCGTGCCATCGTGCCCGAGGGCGTGTTGCGGCCCGGCGCCACCCTCACGCTGACCATTTCACGTGGTCCGGAACCGGTCGAGATTCCCAACGTCGTCGGCCTCGGCTGGAGCGAAGGCAAGCAAATACTGACCGACCTCGGCTTCTACCTGGAGTACAACCCCGGCGCCGATGCGATCGCCGCACTCCTCACGGTGGCATCGACGGATCCGACCGCCGGAACATCCGCTCCGCGCGGCAGCACGATCACGCTCGTTCCGGCCTTCTAGGCCCGCTGCGCTGCCCCGCGGGTTTCGAGCGACCCGGCCCGACCGCCATACGACCTACGCGGAGTTGCGACCGGAGCCCGTTGGTCGAGCCTGTCGACACCGCCACACGACCAGCGCGAGGTTGTCTCCTCACGCTGGACAGTGGCGATCTCGACAAGCTCGATCAGCGCGTGGGCGCTCGACCTGCGCGACCCGGCCCGTTGGTCGAGCCTGTGGCGACCGCCGTACGACCAACGCAGCGAGTGCGAGCGCAGCCGGAGGGCTAGAAGGGGAGGAGTGGGTCGATGCCGACGGCCACGAAGAGCAGGGTGAGGTACGCGATGGACCCGTGGAACACCCGCATGGGCGAGACCAGTTCGTGGCGGATCGCCAGGTTGTACAGCCGGTGGGTTTCGTAGATGAACCATCCGCCGGTGACCAGGGCGACGGCGGAATACAGCAGGCCCATGTCAGCGACCGGGATCAGCAGCAGCGAGCAGGCCACAGTGGCCCACGCGTACAAAATGACCTGCAGGCCCACCTGCACCCGGCCGCGGACAGCGCCAAGCATCGGCACGCCGGCGGCACGATAGTCGTCGCGGTACTTCATCGACAGCGGCCAGTAGTGCGGCGGCGTCCACAGAAAGATGATCAGGAACAGGATGATGGGAGGCCAGGACAGGTCGCCGGTCACGGCGGCCCAGCCGATGAGCACCGGCATGCAGCCGGCGACACCGCCCCAGACGATGTTCTGCGCGGTGCGGCGTTTGAGCACGATGGTGTAGAACACGACGTACAGCAAGATCGCGCCCAGCGACAACGCGGCGGCGAGCCAGTTGGTGAAAACCCAGAGCCACACAATGGACGCCGCGCCGAGCGCCCACGCAAAGACCAGCGCTTCCCGGTCGCTCAGTTCCCCCGTCACCAGGGGACGGTTCTTGGTGCGTTTCATCACCCGGTCGATGTCCCGGTCGATGTAGCAATTGAAGGCGCCGGCCGAGCCTGCGCTCAACGAACCTCCCACGAGAGTGGCCAGAATCAGCCACAGGCTGGGGATGCCGCGTTCCGCCAGAAGCATGGTCGGGGCCGTCACCACGAGTAGCAGCTCGACCACCCGAGGTTTGGTCAGGGCGATGTACGCCTTGACGGTGCGTCGGATGCTTCGGGTGCCACTTACGGCGGGATTTTTTACGGCGACGTCCATTGCTCCTCTAACACTGTGCAAGTGGCACAATTCTACGCCATGTCGAGGTGCGTCCGGGCCGGTCACGGCACTCCGTCGACCGTTGCGATTGCCGAGGCAGTCACACTCCGTCACGTAATCGGGGAGGTTCCGTATACTTGTGAGTGCTCGCCAATCGTAGTGACAGCATCCGTGAGCTACTCCCGCAGGGGACTCACCCAGCCGCACAGCGATTCACCTCGGGTGCAACACCTCATTTTTTTTGGGTGGGTTGAACACAGCCTGCCCTCTTTGTTTTTCTAGAAGGGTCAGTACACGTGGCAGTAATGCAGTGGGATTCCATCGACAACACCGCGGTCAACACCGCACGCATTCTCGCGGCAGACGCCGTGGAAAAGGTCGGGAACGGGCACCCGGGAACGGCCATGAGCCTCGCGCCGGCCGCGTACCTCCTGTTCCAGAAGGTCATGCGCCGCGACCCGGCCGACAACGAGTGGATCGGTCGCGACCGTTTCATCCTGTCGGTGGGCCACAGCTCACTCACCCAGTACGTGCAGCTCTACATGGGTGGCTACGGCCTGGAACTCGACGACCTCAAAGCCCTGCGCACCTGGGGCTCGAAGACTCCGGGGCACCCGGAGTACGGCCACACCGATGGCGTTGAAATCACGACCGGCCCGCTGGGCCAGGGCCTCGCCTCCGCTGTCGGTTTCGCCTACGCCTCACGCTTCGAGCGTGGCCTGTTCGACCCGCAAGCCGCGGCCGGCCAGAGCCCGTTCGACCACTTCGTGTATGTCATCGCCGGTGACGGCGACCTACAGGAGGGCATCACCAGCGAGGCTTCCTCGCTCGCCGGACACCAGCAGCTCGGCAACCTGATCGCCATCTATGACAGCAACCAGATCTCCATCGAAGACGACACCAACATCGCCTTCACCGAAGACGTCGCCGCCCGCTACGGTGCCTACAACTGGCACGTGCAGACCGTGGACTGGAAGAAGACCGGCGAGTACGTTGAAGACGTGCACGCGCTCAACGACGCCATCACCGCCGCGCAGAGCGTGACCGACCAGCCCTCGCTGATCATCCTCAAGACGATCATCGGCTGGCCGGCCCCGAAGAAGCAGAACACCGGCAAGATCCACGGTTCCGCGCTCGGCGCCGAAGAGCTCGCCGGCGTCAAGACCGTGCTCGGCTTCGACCCGGAGAAGAACTTCGCCGTGGCCGACGACGTCATCAGCCACACCCGCCAGGCTCTCACCCGCGGGGCGGCGGCCCACGCCGAGTGGAATGTGGGCTTTGACGCCTGGGCCCTGGCCAACCCCGAGCGCAAGGCGCTGCTCGAGCGTGTACTCAGCGGCGACCTGCCCGACGGCGTCGACGAGGCCCTGCCGGTGTTCCCGGCCGGCACCGCCGTGTCCACCCGCGCTGCCTCCGGCAAGGTGCTCACCGCCCTCGGCGAGGTCATCCCCGAACTCTGGGGCGGTTCGGCCGACCTGGCCGAATCCAACAACACCACCATCGGCGGTGCTGCCTCGTTCATTCCGAGCGAGCACTCCACCGGCGCCTGGACGGGCAACGAGTACGGCCGGGTGCTGCACTTCGGTATTCGCGAGCACGCCATGGCGGCGATCCTGAACGGGATCGTGCTGCACGGCAACACCCGTCCGTTCGGCGGCACGTTCCTCATCTTCAGCGACTACATGCGACCGGCCGTTCGCCTGGCCGCGCTCAAGAAGGCGCCGTCGATCTTCGTCTGGACGCACGACTCCGTCGCCCTCGGCGAAGACGGCCCCACCCACCAGCCGATCGAGCAGCTCGCGACCCTGCGTGCGATCCCGGGTCTGGACGTGGTGCGCCCCGGCGACGCCACCGAGGTCGGTGTGACCTGGCGCACCATGCTCGAACGGCGTAACGGCCCCGCCGGTATCGCCCTGACACGCCAGAACATCCCCGTGTTCGCTCGTGGCGAAGGCGCCGCGCACGGCGACACTTTCGCCTCCGCTGAACTGGCCAAGCACGGCGCCTATGTTCTGGCCGAAGCGTTCACCGGAACCCCCGACGTGATCCTCATCGGCACCGGCAGTGAAGTTCAGCTCGCCGTCGACGCCCGCGAAGCCCTCAAGGCCGACGGAATCCACGCTCGCGTGGTATCCGCCCCCTGCCTCGAGTGGTTCGACGAACAGAGCGCGGAGTACCGCGAGTCGGTGCTGCCCGCCGCCGTCACCGCCCGCGTGTCGGTTGAAGCCGGCATCGCCCTCACCTGGCGCGGCATCGTGGGCGACCGCGGCCGCAGCGTCTCGATTGAGCACTTCGGCGCCTCGGCGGACTACCAGACCCTGTTCCGCGAATTCGGCATCACCACCGAAGCCGTCGTCGCCGCCGCCAAAGAATCCCTCGCAGCGCACTAGCGCCGCCCCTTCACGAATTTAGGAGATCAGCACACATGACCGAACAGACCACTCCCCTCGCCCAGCTCTCCGCGGCCGGCGTCAGCATCTGGCTCGACGACCTGTCTCGTGAGCGCATTGCGTCCAACGGACTGCAGGCGCTCATCGAGAGCCACAACGTGGTCGGCGTGACCACCAACCCGACCATCTTCGCCGGCGCCCTCAGCAAGGGCGAGGCCTACGCCGAGCAGGTCGCCGCTCTCGCTGCCGCCAGCACGCCGGTCGCGAAGGCCGTCTTCGAGATCACCACCGACGACGTCACCGCGGCCAGCGACATCTTCCGTCCCGTCTACGACCGCACCCATGGTGTCGACGGCCGCGTCTCCATCGAGGTGGAGCCGGGCCTCGCCCACGACGCCGCCGGAACCGTGGAGCAGGCCAAGGAACTCTGGGCCAAGGTCAACCGTCCCAACGCGATGATCAAGATCCCCGCGACGATCGCCGGACTTGAGGCCATCACCGAGACGATCGCGCTGGGTATCAGCGTCAACGTCACCCTGATCTTCAGCCTCGAACGTCACCGTCAGGTCATCAACGCGTACCTGTCCGGCCTCGAGAAGGCCAAGGCCGCGGGCATCGACCTGTCCACCATCCACTCCGTCGCGTCGTTCTTCGTCTCCCGCGTCGACACCGAAATCAACGCCCGCCTCGAGGCCATCGGCACGCCCGACGCCCTCGCCCTGAAGAGCAAGGCCGGCGTCGCCAACGCACAGCTGGCCTACGAGGTCTTCGAGCAGGCCTTCGCCAGTGAGCGGGCCCTCGGACTGCTCGCCGCCGGCGGCACCAAGCAGCGCCCGCTCTGGGCGTCGACCGGTGTCAAGGACCCGAACCTGCCCGACACCCTGTACGTGACCGAGCTCGTCGCCCCCGAGGTCGTCAACACGATGCCGGAGAAGACCATGCAGGCCACGTTCGAGCACGGCGTGATCCCCGCTGATTCCGTCACCGGGTCCTACGCCGCGGCCAACGCCGTGCTGGACGCACTGGCCGCCCAGGGCATCTCCTACGACGACGTCACCCGGGTTCTCGAAGAAGAAGGTGTCGCAAAGTTCGTCATCTCCTGGAACGAACTGCTCGACACCGTCACGGCAGCACTGGACGCCGCCAAGGTTCTGCGTTGAGCTTCCGCATCTCGGTCAGCGGAGCCGCGGCTGACGCCGTGCGCGCCACCGTGCCTACCCTGGTCGATGAACTTGTCGCCTCCGGGATCACGGCCCTGGACCCGGCACTGTGGGGCCCCGACGTCGAGAAAGAAGCCTCCGTGCGGTTGGGATGGACCGAGTCCGTCGCGATCTCCCGTCCGCTCGTCGCCGAAATCGTCGCCCTGCGCGACGCCCTGCACGCGCAGGGAGTTACGCACATCAACCTGGCCGGCATGGGCGGTTCCTCGCTGGCCCCCGAGGTCATCACCCGCACCGCCGGAGTGAGCCTGACTGTGCTGGACGCGACCGACCCGGGCCAGGTGCTTGCCGCGCTCGGCAGCAACCTCGCCACCTCGGCGCTCGTCGTGTCGAGCAAGTCGGGTTCAACAGTCGAAACTGACAGCCAGCGTCGCGTCTTCGAACGCGCCTACCTGGCCGCCGGCATCGACCCGGCCGAGCGCATCATCGTGGTGACGGATCCCGGTTCGCCGCTCGAGGCATCCGCTACCGCAGCCGGCTACCGCGTCTTCACGGCCGACCCCAACGTCGGCGGCCGCTATTCGGCGCTGACCGCCTTCGGCCTGGTGCCGTCCGGGCTGGCCGGCGTCGACATCGGCGCCCTGCTCGATGAAGCGGATGCCATCTCCCTTGAGTTGGCCGTGGACACCGCGCACAACCCCGGCCTCGTGCTCGGGGCAGCCATCGCAGCTACCGCTCCGCGGCGCGACAAGCTGGCGATCCTCGCCGACGGCACCCACATCGTGGGCTTCGCCGACTGGGTGGAACAGCTCATCGCCGAATCGACCGGCAAACTGGGACGCGGCATCCTGCCCGTGGTCATTGAGTCCACCGCGCCGGAATTGCAGCTGTCCCTGCCTGACGTTCAGCTGGTGCGCGTTGTCGCCGATGCCGGCACGGAGATCTTCTCCGACCATGACGGGGCCGACGAGATCCGCGTCAGCGGCACGCTCGGGGCGCAGTTCCTGGTCTGGGAATATGCCACCGTCGTGGCCGGCCGGTTGCTGCAGATCAACCCGTTCGACCAGCCCGACGTCGAATCCGCGAAGATCGCGACCCGTGGCCTGCTCGACGCCCGTCCGACGCCGGAACCGGCGTCGTTCATCTCCGACGGAATCGAGGTGCGTGGCACGCCGCACGTGATCGGTGCCGCGAGCGATCTCGCCTCCGCCATCGATGCCCTGCTGGAAGAACTGGGCCCCGACGGCTACGTGGCCGTGCAGGCCTACGTGAACCGCTTGGACCTTCCCGAGCTGGCGGGGTTGCGTGACCGTCTGGCTACGCTGTCCTCCCGCCCGGTGACATTCGGCTGGGGCCCGCGTTTTCTGCACTCCACCGGTCAGTTCCACAAGGGCGGCCCCGCGACGGGTGTCTTCCTGCAGATTCTGACCACGCCCACGGAAGACCTGGACATTCCAGACCGTCCGTTCAGTTTCGGTGAACTCATTCAGGCTCAGGCCAGCGGTGACGCCAGTGTGCTCGCCGCCGCCGGCCGGCCGGTGCTGACCCTCACCCTGACCGACCCGTCGGCGAACCTGAGCACCCTCTTCGCCGCTCTCGCCTAACGTAGGGACAGCGCGGGGTAAGTCCCCGCGCTGTCCCTCTACCCACGAACCCATCTTTAAAGGAGTCGCATGTCACCGGTGGAAATCACCCCGGAATTCAACCCGTTGCGTTCAGAATCAGACTTCCGTCTGAACAAGATCGCCGGTCCGAGCAGTTTGGTAATTTTCGGGGTCACCGGTGACCTCGCCCGGAAGAAACTGATGCCCGCGGTCTACGACCTCGCAAACCGCGGGCTGCTGCCGCCGGGCTTCGCGCTCGTCGGTTTCGCCCGACGCGATTGGGACAACGAAGACTTCATGCAGGTCGTGCACGACGCCGTCATGGAGCACGCCCGCACGGACTTCCACGAGGATGTCTGGGCTCAGCTGGCCGAGGGCATCCGTTTCGTGTCCGGCACCTTCGACGACGACGCGGCCTTCACCCGTCTCAAGGACACCATTGAGGAACTGGACCGGGAGCGCGGCACCATGGGAAACCATGCGTTCTACCTGTCGATCCCGCCGAAGGCGTTCCCCGTTGTCACGGAACAGCTGCGCCGCTCCGGTCTGGCCGAGCAAAAAGACGGCCAGTGGCGCCGTGTGGTCATCGAGAAGCCCTTCGGGAGCGACCTGAAGACCGCCCGTGAACTGAACGCCGTTGTCGAGTCCGTCTTCCCGGCCGACTCGGTGTTCCGTATCGACCATTACCTCGGCAAAGAGACGGTGCAGAACATTCTGGCTCTGCGCTTCGCCAACCAGATGTTCGAACCGCTCTGGAACGCCGACCACGTCGAACACGTGCAAATCACCATGGCGGAAGACATCGGAGTGGGGGGCCGCGCCGGGTATTACGACGGTATCGGCGCCGCCCGCGACGTGATTCAGAACCACCTGCTGCAGCTACTCGCGCTGACCGCGATGGAGGAGCCGATCTCGTTCGACGCCACCGATTTGCGCGCCGAAAAGGAGAAGGTGCTCGCCTCCGTGCGACTGCCCGAGGACCTCGGCTTGGGCACCGCGCGGGGCCAGTACTCCGGCGGTTGGCAGGGCGGGGAAAAAGTCGACGGCTTCCTTGAGGAAGACGGCATGAATCCGGACTCCGTCACGGAAACCTACGCCGCCCTGCGCCTCACCATCGCGAACCGACGCTGGGACGGTGTGCCGTTCTACCTGCGCGCCGGCAAGCGTCTCGGCCGCCGCGTCACGGAGATCGCCGTCGTCTTCAAACGGGCGCCGCAGTACCTGTTCGCGCCCGGCCAAACCTCCGAACTCGGGCACAACGCCCTGGTCATCCGGGTTCAACCCGACGAGGGTGTGACCATCCGTTTCGGATCGAAAGTGCCCGGCGCCAACATGCAGGTGCGCGACGTCACCATGGACTTCGGCTACGGCCACGCCTTCACGGAGGCCAGCCCCGAAGCCTACGAACGTTTGATTCTCGACGTGCTGCTCGGCGACCCGCCGCTGTTCCCCCGCCATGAAGAGGTGGAGCTGTCCTGGAAGATCCTGGACCCCATCGAAGAGTACTGGGCCACGCAGGGACAGCCGGAGCAGTACCGCCCCGGCACCTGGGGCCCCTCGTCCGCCGACGAACTGCTGGCCCGCGATGGCCGAACCTGGAGACGCCCATGATCGTAGACCTGCCCAACACCACGACCGCCAAGATCTCCAAGGCTCTCGTGCGTATCCGTGAAGAGGGCGGCGCCGTCGCCCTCGGCCGGGTGCTGACCCTGATCATCTCGTCCACGCTCGGCGACGAAGAAGAGGCCATTGCGGCCGCCAACGATGCATCGCGTGAGCACCCGATGCGGGTCATCGTGTTGTCCACCCAGATCCCCAACGACTCTGACCCGAAACCCGCCGCCCGGGTCGACGCCGAAATTCGTGTCGGCGGCGACGCGGGGGCCAGCGAGGTCATCGTGCTGCGCGTCTACGGGGAGGCCGGCAGTGACCCGGAAAGCCTCGTGACCGGGCTGCTGCTCTCGGACGCCCCCGTCGTGGCCTGGTGGCCCGGCGTGGCGCCGGAAATTCCCGCGGAATCCCCGCTGGGACGTATCGCCAACCGTCGCATCACGGATGCGTCTGCTCAGCCGCACCCGCAGGACGCCCTGCACCGCATCTGCGGCAGCTACCGCCCCGGGGACACCGACTTCGCCTGGACGCGGCTCACGCTATGGCGGGCCCAGCTCGCCGCCGTGCTGGACCAGCCCCCGTACGAGTCGGTCACCGCCGTTCAGGTGACCGGCGCCGCCGCTTCACCCTCGACGACGATGCTCGCCGCATGGCTGCAGATGCAGCTGAAGGTGAAGGTGACGTGCGACCTGACCAGCGGGCCGTC
>JBBQYN010000014.1:0-19350 GCA_038208655.1 Actinomycetales bacterium | reverse complement strand
TCGATGTTCGCTGCGGACACCGCCAGACAACTGGTCAGGCGGCGGTGCACCAGGCTGAGCGCCCGGAAGGCGGCTTCGGAGTCGTCATCGGGCAGCCCCGCGAACACGGCCGGGGTGAGCGGGAACCGGTCCAGAAAACCGGTTAATTCGTTGAGTACACCGTCGATGGTGGTCATGAAATAAGTCAACCAGCATCCACTGACATTGACGTCTCGCGAGGCTTGATCAGCGCAGCTCGTCGGTCGAGCTTGCCGAGACAACCACACGACCAAAGACGGCGATCTCGACAGGCTCGATCAGCGGGGTGTACGTCGAGCGAACACGCTCGATCCGCGGAGCGCACATCGAGCGAACACGCTCGATCAGCGAGGCGCACGTCGAGGGGTCGGGTGTACGTCGAGCGGACCGGTCAGGCGTTGACGGGCGAGGACCCCGTGGCCTGTTCAATCAGGCGGTCCAGCACCTCGGGCCTGGTGGTGTTCTCGCCCAGCCGGTTGGGTTTGCCGGTGCCGTGATAGTCGCTGGACCCGGTGACGGCCAGCCCGTACCGGTCGGCAAGCACGGCCAGAGCCCGGGTGGGTTCGGGTTGATTCTCCCGGTGTCCCAGCTCCAGGCCGAACAGGCCTGCTTCGGCCAGTTCGGCGAGCGCCGTCTCGGACATGATGTCGGCCACGCCACGCGTGGCGGGGTGGGCGATCACCGGCACTCCCCCAGCCGCGCGCACGAGTCGCACCGCGGTGAGCGGGTCCGGCGCATAGTGCGGCTGGTAGTACCCCGATTTCCAGTGCAGAATTCCGGCGAACGCCTCACTGCGAGTCAGCGCATGCCCCCGAGCCACGAGGGCGTCGGCGATGTGCGGTCGCCCGACGGTCGCATCCGGAGTGGTCTGTGCGGCCACGTCTGCCCAGGTCAGCGCGTAGTCCAGCCCGATGCGTTTCACCATCTGCTCCGCCCGAGTCAGCCGAGCCGAGCGGATGCGCTGGGTCTCGGCGACGATGTGTGCATCGGTCGGGTCGAAGAGATATGCCAACAGGTGCACACTGGCGTATCCGACCCGGGTGCTGAATTCCATTCCGGGAATGAGCGTGAGGCGGGCCTTCACGGCGGCGCTTGCGGCCTCGCCCCAGCCGGCGGTCGAATCATGGTCGGTGAGGGCGATCGTTCCGAGCCCGGCGGCAGCGGCCGCCCGCACCAGTTCCGAGGGTGTTTCGGTTCCGTCCGACACGATGGAATGCGCGTGTAGGTCGATGGGGCCCGGAAATCGCCGGTCTGCTGTCATTACCCCATGGTAGTTGCGGCACCCGGCTCCCTACGCCTGCCCGCAGCGCAGCGCACCGCACCCACGCTCACGCTCACGCTCACGCTCACGCTCACGCTCACGCTCACGCTCACGCTCACGCTCACGCTCACGCTCACGCTCACGCTCACGCTCACGGCGCGAGGCTGTCAGCGCCGGGGTACGCCCAGACTGCTGTTTTAGGGTCGTACACCTATGATCCCCCGCATCGTTCGTTCCCTCAGCGCGGCCGCGCTGGCCGCTGCCCTGGCCGTTCTCGCCTGGCCGCAAGCCCTCGGCCTGCAGAACACCGAGTTCTTCGCGCACGCGGTGTCGTTTCGCGGCGTGTTCGCGCTCGGGGCCGGGGTGCTCGTCCTGATCTTCATCGCCGGCCTCATCGTGAGTCGGGCCCGACGGTTTTTCGCGATGGCCCTCGTCGTGACGGCGCTGTTCGGCGCGGTGAATGTGGGCATCCTCTCGTCCCGCGGGGTGGACACCGTCGCGAGTGCGTCGGCGGCAGAACCGGAGGCCGGTTCCGTAACGGTTCTGGCCTGGAACACCCTGGGGGGCGCGCCCGGAGCCGACGCCATCGCCGATCTCGCCTTGGCCGAACAGGCCGACGTGGTGACGCTGCCGGAAACCACCGAAGCCACCGGCATCGCGGTCGCCGAAGCCATGCGGATCGGCGGCCGACCCATGTGGGTGCACACGCTGGCCTTCGACCTGGTGTCGGATGCCCGTTCCACGACCGTCCTGATCAGCCCGGACCTGGGCAGTTACGAGGTGAGCAATTCCGCCACGGCGGGCCCGCCCGGCAACACCAGCGTGCTGCCGAGCGTCGTCGCCACCCCGGCGTCCGGCACCGGCCCGACCATCGTCGCCGTGCACGCGGTCGCGCCCATCCGCTACGAAATGGATGGCTGGAGGGCCGACCTGGACTGGCTGGCCAAGCAGTGCACCTTCACCGACGACACCCCCGGCAACATGATCATGGCGGGCGATTTCAACGCGACGGTCGACCACATGGCCGGGCGCACCTCTGCGGGTGCCTTCAGTGCGGTGCTCGGCGACTGCGCCGACGCGGCGACCGCGGCCGGGTCGGGGGCCGTCGGCACCTGGCCCACCGCGGTGCCCGCCCTGCTGGGCAGCCCGATCGACCACGTGCTGGCCACGCCGAACTGGCGCGTCGATGGGCTGCGAGTGCTCGAATCCCTCGACGGCGCGGGCAGCGATCACCGCCCCGTCGTCGCGACGCTGACCGACGCCACCCCATAGCCGCGCCAGCGTCGGCCCCCGGGGCGCACGCGACCTGCGCGTTTACCTGCTGGACTCTTGCGCGGCCTATCGTACATATAAGTCCAGTGAGCGGTGTCCGACAGGGCAGCCCCGTCGGACCCAGCGCGCACGGCATCGCCGCCGAGCGCGCCCCCCCGACAACGGAACCCAAGAGAAACCGTCTGATAGTCGCTGCCGCCCTGATTCCCTCCCTCTGCCTCTCGCTCTTGGTTGTCGCCGCTCCGGCTGCTGCCGCGACGACCGGCCAACAGGTACCCGTCGCCGAACTCGCGGCGCAGATCGGCTCAGCCGCGCCCGTGACCACCGGCTACGACCGCGGCCTGTTCAGTCACTGGATCGACGCCGACGGTGACGGATGCGACACCCGCCAGGAGGTTCTCATCGCGGAGTCACTGGTACCGGTGGAGTTCTCCTCGGGCTGCACGGTCAGCGGCGGCGAATGGTATTCCTGGTACGACGGGGCCACGTGGACGGCCCCCAGCGATGTCGACATCGACCACCTCGTTCCCTTGAGCGAAGCGTGGCAATCGGGCGCCCACGCCTGGACGGCCGAGCAGCGCCGTGCTTTCGCCAACGACCTCGATGTGTCGGTCGCCTTGGAGGCCGTCACCGACAACGTCAACGCCTCCAAAGGCGACCGCGATCCCGCCGGATGGATGCCCCCACTGGCCGACGTCGGCTGCCGATACGTCTCCGACTGGGTCGTCGTGAAGTACCGCTGGGACCTCTCCACAGATAACGCCGAACGTGCAGCCATCGACGACACCCTGTCCGGCGACTGTGGCGCGGCCCTGGTCACGGTCCCCGCCAAGGGCGGCAGCGGCGGCGAGGCGCCCGCCCCGGCGGAGGACGGCGTTCCGGCCAATCCTGGCGATACCAAGAACTGCACCGACTTCGCCACCTGGCGTGACGCGCAGGACTGGTTCGAATTCTACTTCCCGCACTACGGCGACGTGGCGCGGCTGGACGGCAACGGCGACGGCGTGGCCTGCGAGTCCCTGCCCGGCGCTCCCTGACGGCGAAGCACCGAGAGCCACCGCACGGCCCCGCCGCCTCGGGCAGCGGGGCCGACCGGGTTCACCCCGCCCAAACCCGGTCGATTCTGCCAGAATGGAACGATGGCTACTTCCCACAACACCGGCACCGCGCCCGCCCGCAGCAACGAAAACCGTTCCACCACTCCGGGCTCCACCGGATTCAAGGACTACATCTCCAGCACCTGGGCTCCGCGCGACGAGGTGCTGCCGCCCGCCCGTGAGCAGGCCGTCTACGCCGCAGCGCGCCGCGACCGGATCAGCGCCCAGCATCTCGGCCAACGCCTGATCGTGCCCGCCGGAAGCCTCAAGCAGCGCTCCAACGACACCGACTACGCCTTCCGCGCGCACTCGGCCTTCGCGCACCTCACCGGCTGGGGCAGCGACTCCGAGCCCGGCGCGGTCCTGGTGTTCGAACCCACCACCACCGGCCACCACGCCACCCTCTACTTTCGGGAACGCGCCGGCCGTGACTCTGACGAGTTCTACGCCAACCCCGACATCGGTGAATTCTGGATCGGACCCCGCCCGAGCATCGCCCAGGTCGCCAGCGACCTCGGCCTGACCGTGCGGGGCATCGCCGACCTGAGCGATGTGCTCGACCTCGCCGACTCGGTCACCGTCGTGGTACGTGAAGCCGACCCGGCGTTCACCCTGCGGGTGGACAGCGCCCGGGACAGCGCGGGGACCATAGCGGCCAGGCCCGCCCACGACGACAATCCCGTCCCGCTCAGCCCCGACGCCCTGTTCGCCCGCTCCCTCTCCGAGCTGCGCCTCGTCAAAGACGCCTGGGAAATCACCCAGATGCGCCTGGCCGTCGACGCGACCGCCCGCGGCTTCGACGACGTGATCCGCGACCTGCCGCGTTCCAGCAGCCACGTGCGCGGCGAACGCCTCGTCGAAGGCGTCTTCAACACCCGCGCCCGCAGCGACGGCAACGCGGTGGGCTATGACACCATCGCCGCCTCCGGCCCGCACGCCTGCATCTTGCACTGGACCCGCAACGACGGCCCTCTCACCCCGGGCGACGTGATCCTGCTTGACGCCGGCGTGGAACTGGACAGCTACTACACCGCCGACATCACCCGCACCCTGCCCGTGAACGGCACCTTCACCCCCGTGCAGCGCCGCGTCTACGAAGCGGTGCGCGAGGCAGCGGATGCCGCCTTCGCCGTCGTGCGCCCCGGCGCCATTTTTCGAGACGTGCACGCCGCCGCGATGGCCGTGATCGCCCGGCACACCGCCGACTGGGGCATGCTGCCCGTCACCGCCGAGGAGGCCATGCAGCCCGAGAACGGCCACCACCGCCGGTACATGGTGCACGGCACCAGCCACCACCTCGGCCTCGACGTGCACGACTGCGCCCAGGCGCGCCGCGACATGTACATGGACGGCGTTATCGAGCCGGGCATGGTCTTCACCATCGAGCCCGGACTGTACTTCCAGCCCGATGACCTCACGGTGCCCGCGGAATTCCGCGGCATCGGCGTGCGCATCGAAGACGACATCCTGGTGACCGAGACCGGCCGCGCGGAGAACCTCTCTGCGGCGATTCCCCGCACCGCGAACGATGTGGAAGCCTGGATCGCGCGACTGACCAGCTGACCCGGGTTGTCGGCCGGCCGGTCAGAGGGCCTCGGTAGGGGGCTTTTCCGGGGCGGGGGCCGCCGCCGGAGTGGCCTCCGCGACCGCCACCGGTGCCCGGTCGCCCTGCCCGGTCAGCAGGTTGCGCGCCCGATTCACCAGGGCCGCGTCGACGACCACCTGGTAGTTGCTGGCGATCACCTGCATCGTCGAGGTGTAGTCCCGTCGCCGGCGGCTGATCGAGTACGTCACGATGCCGAACAGCATGCCGAGCCCGGCACCGATCAGCACCGCGGCGAACACGAACGGCAGGCTGGACCCGGTGGGTGTGAAGACAAAGAACAGCAGGCCGAAGAACACTCCGAGCCAGGCGCCGGACCCCGCGCCGGTGAGCGCGACCCGACCCCAGCTGAGCTTGCCGGTGATCCGCTCGACGCTTTTGAGGTCGTTACCGAGGATGGTGAGTTCTTTCACGGGGAAATCCGCCTTGGCCAGGCCGTCAACGGCGGCCTGAGCCTGGGCGTAGGTGTCGTAGGTGGCCAGCACCTCACCGCGGGGAAGCACGGGCGACGGGGTGGGGCCCCGCCGCGTGAACGGGCTCTGAGTACTCATATGCCACATTCTTCCACGGGCACCCGAATTCGACCTGAGTGAGGATTCCCGGCCCGGTGGCCTACATTTGTACTGTGACTGCCACCAGAGTATTCGTTGCCCGTTTGGCCGGGTGCACCGTCTTCGACCCCGCGGGAGACCGCGTGGGCAAGGTGCGCGACGTTCTGGTCGTCTATCGAAAAAACGACCCGCCGCGCGTGGTGGGACTCATCGTGGAAATCCCCGGAAAACGCCGGGTCTTCGTGTCGATCGGCCGGGTCACCAGCATCGGCTCCGGCCAGATCATCACCACCGGCATCATCAACGTGCGCCGGTTCGAGCAGCGCGGCGGTGAAGTGCGCGTCATCGCGGAACTGCTGGGCCGCAAGGTCGCCTTCCACGACGGCTCCGGTGAAGCCACCATTGAAGACGTCGCGATCACCGAAACCGACGAAGCGGAATGGGAGATCAGCCAGCTCTTCGTACGCCGCCCCCGTGCCGGCGCCTCCCCGTTCAGCAAGGGCGTCACCGAATTCGCGACCTGGGCCGACGTGCACGAGAAATCCGTGGACGGTGAAGCGCAGTCCGCCGAGCAGCTCATCGCCACGTACTCCGACCTGAAGCCCGCCGACCTCGCCAACACCCTGCTCGACCTGCCGCGCGAGCGCATGCTCGAAGTGGCCAGCGAACTGCCCGACGACCGCCTCGCCGATGTGCTCGAGGAGATGGCGGAGATCGACCAGGTCGGCATCCTCACCGTGCTCGGCGACGCCCGCGCCGCCGACGTGCTCGACCAGATGCAGCCCGACGACGCCGCCGACCTGATCGCGCAGCTTCCCGAGGAACGCGGCGAACAACTCCTCGACCTGATGGAACCGGAAGAGGCCGAAGACGTTCGTCTGCTGCTGTCGTACGGGCCGGAAACCGCCGGCGGCCTGATGACGACGGAACCGATCATCGTCTCCGCCGACGCCACCGTCGCCGAGGGGCTCGCCCGCATCCGTCGTCACGACCTCGCCCCGGCGCTCGGCGCGGCGATCTGCGTCACCCTGCCGCCGTACGAGGCCCCGACCGGGCGTTTTTTGGGCATGGTGCATTTTCAGCGGATGCTGCGCTACCCACCCCATGAACGCCTCGGCACGCTGCTGGACGCGGGCCTGGACCCGGTCACCGCCGACACCAGCGCCGCCGAGGTCTCCCGCATCCTCGCCAGCTACGACCTGGTGTCGGTGCCCGTCGTCGACGACAACCACCGACTCGTGGGCGTGGTCACCATCGACGATGTTCTCGACTACCTGCTGCCCGACGATTGGCGCAGCCAAGACGGCGACGACGCCGTTCACCGTCGCGCGGTCGCCCGCGCCAAGCTGGGCACCGGCAGCATCCCGCTGCCCGGAGCACGAAGGGTGAACCATGGCACGGGCAAGTAAGGCCGGTCAACGCCTCGACGCCCCCAAGGGCCTGCGATCGGCGACCCTCGGCGGGCGCCGCGGCGCCGGCAACGACGGCTTCGGTCGGTTCACCGAGGCGATCGCCCGCGGCATGGGCACCCCCTGGTTCCTGCTGGGCCTGACCGTCTTCGCGATCTCCTGGATTCTGTGGAACACCCTCGCCCCGGAGTCGTGGCGCTTCGACTCCATCTCCCTCGGATTCATCGCCCTGACCCTGGTGTTGTCGATGCAGGCGTCGTACGCGGCCCCGATGATCCTGCTCGCGCAGAACCGTCAGGACGACCGCGACCGGGTGCAGTTCGAACAGGACCGGCAACGCTCCGAACGCACCCTCGCCGACACCGAGTACCTCGCCCGGGAGGTCGTCGCCCTGCGCATCGCGGTGAAGGACATGGCCTCCAAGGATTTCATCCGCAGCGAACTCCGAGCCCTGCTGGAGAACCTCGACGCCTCCGACGACGCGGAGTCCCCCGACACCCCGGAACCGGGCCGCACCCTGCGCGAACGCACCACCCGGGAACGCAGCAGCCGCGACCGCGCCGTGCGGGAACGCACCGAACGCGAACGCACCGGACGTGCTCCCCTTGACTGACCCCGTGACTGGCCCCGCCGCGACCGCACCCGCCGGCACCGTGACGGATGCCGCGGTGCACGCCGCGCTGACCCGCGTCATCGACCCGGAAATCCGCAAGCCGATCACCGACCTCGACATGGTGTCGGGTGTGCGGGTGGATTCCGAAGGCCTGGTGACCGTCGGCATCCGTTTGACCATCGCCGGCTGCCCGGCGGCCGCCCGCATTGAATCCGACGTGCTCGCCGCCGCCGAATCCGTCGCCGGCCCCGGCCGGGCCACCGTCGACGTGGCGATCATGACCCGGGAACAGCGCACCGCGCTGACCGAGAAACTGCGCGGCGGCCGGGCCGAACCGGTGCTGCAGTTCGGCCCCGACACTCTCACCCGCATCTACGCCATCACCAGCGGCAAGGGCGGTGTGGGCAAGTCCACCGTCACCGCCAACCTCGCCGTGGCCTTGGCCGGCCGCGGCCTGCGTGTGGGCATCATCGACGCCGACGTCTACGGCTTCTCCATCCCGGGGCTGCTCGGGCTCATGCAGAACGGCCTCGCCGTCAAACCCACCCAGGTGGGCAACATGATCTTGCCGCCGCTGGCATACGACGTGAAAGTCATCTCCATCGGCATGTTCATCGACGATCCCAGCGTCGCGGTCGCGTGGCGCGGCCCGATGCTGCACCGCACCATCTCGCAGTTTCTGACCGACGTCTTTTTCGGCGACCTCGACGTACTGCTGCTGGACCTGCCGCCGGGCACCGGAGACGTGGCGATCACCGTGGGCCAGTTGCTGCCGCACTCCGAGGTCATCGTGGTGACCACGCCACAGCCCGCAGCGGCCGACGTCGCCGAACGCAGCGGCATCGTCGCCCGCCAGACCGGCCAGAGCGTGTACGGGGTCATTGAGACCATGTCGGGCATGACCCAACCCGACGGCAGCGTGCTGAACCTGTTCGGTGAGGGCGGCGGCACCGAAGTTGCCCGGCGCCTCAGCGCTGGCCAGGACAGCACCGTGCCGCTGCTGGCGCAGATACCCCTGAGCGTCGCCCTGCGCGACGGCGGCGATGTGGGCGTGCCCATCGTCGTCTCCGACCCGCAGGACCCGGCTGCGGTCGCCATCCAGGCCGTCGCGGCACGTCTGGCGACCCGGGCCCGCGGCCTTTCCGGCCTCAGCCTGGGTATCACCCCGCGCTGACCGCGCGCCGCCCGCGAGAGGCGCTACGCCTTCTTCTTCTTCTTTCCCTTCCCGGACTTCTTCTTCGACCGGGCCGGCGCCCCCGACCGGCGCGCCGCCGCCTCCCGGGCCAGCGCCGCGGCATGGTCGGGAACGGACCGGTTCAGCTCCCGCGGCGGACGCTCGTAGCTGTCGTCCGGTGGGCGCGGCGGAATGAACACCCGCGGTGGTTCACTGTCCACATACGGGATCAGCGAAAGCAGGTGGTTGATCACGTTCAGCCGGGACGCCCGTTTGTCCTCGCTTTCGACCACCCACCAGGGGGCCTCGGCGATGTCGGTGTGCACGAACATCTCGTCCTTCGCCTTGGAATAGTCCACCCATGTCGTGATCGAGAGCACATCCGTCTCCGACAGCTTCCAGCGCCGCATCGGGTCGTCGAGGCGGGACCGGAACCGGCGTTCCTGTTCCACGTCGCTCACCGAGAACCAGTATTTGATCACGAGGATGCCGTCTTCCACCAGCATCCGCTCGAACAGCGGTGCCTGGTGCAGAAAACGCCGGTATTCGTCGGCCGTGCAGTACCCCATCACCCGTTCGACCCCGGCCCGGTTGTACCAGGACCGGTCCATGAACACGATCTCCCCCGAGGTGGGCAGGTGCTCGATGTAGCGCTGAAAGTACCACTGCCCGAGTTCCCGGTCGGTGGGCACGGGCAGGGCCACGATGCGGGCCATCCGCGGGTTGAGGTATTCCGTCACCCGTTTGATCGCCGATCCCTTGCCGGCGGCGTCGCGCCCCTCGAAGATCACCACCACCCGCGAGCCGCTGGCCTTCACCCACTGCTGCATGGTGACCAGCTCCGCCTGCAGCCGGCGCAGCTCCGACTCGTAGAGGCGTTTCGTCACCCGCGCCCCGCGGGCCGGTTTCCCCGGCACCGGTGCGTCAGGGCGGGCAGCGGTGCTCTCGGCGGGGTCTCGATACACGGGCGTCTCCTCGGGTTACCGGGAGTCTAGGGCGACAGTGACGGATGCGCGCGGCTACGTCGCTTCGGAATCGAACGGTGCCGGGGAGGCTTCGGCCGCGGCGCGGGCGCTGGCCCGCTGGCGTTGCGCCGCCGCCCAGTCCGGAGCGGTCGCGCCCCGGGACACGGTCGCGGATTGCTCCTTGACGGGCGCCGGGGTGTCATCGTCGAGGGCTTCCCGAATGATGCGGCGGGGGTCGTACTGGCGGGGATCGAGTTTCTTCCAGTCGAGTTCGTCGAATTCCGGGCCCATTTCCGACCGCATCCGGTCTTTGGCGCCGTTGGCCATGTCCCGCAGCTGGCGCACCAGCCTGCCCAGCTGCGCGGCGTAGTGCGGAAGACGCTCCGGACCGAGCAGGAAGACGGCGATGATCCCGATCAGGAGCATCTTCTCAAAGGTCAACCCAAACATAACCCCAGAATAACCCCCGGCGAGGCATCCCATGACCGAGCCGCGCGGCACCCTAGTCTGGAAACAATAATCTTATGGAGTGGCAACGTGTCTGACATTGAACTGAACTGGAAATACTCCGACGACTGCGTCGTCGAGTCTGACGCTGTTGCCCGCGCACGGCAACAGTCTTTCGAGCTGGGCATCGACGCGATCGCGCCGTCGGTCGGCGCGCAAACCGCCGTCGTCGCGGCCGCCACCGGGGCCCGCAACATCCTCGAGGTCGGCACCGGGGCCGGCGTGTCGGGCATCTGGCTGTTCACCGGAGCACCGGGCGCCACGCTCACCTCCATCGATTCGGAGATCGACCACCAGCAGCACGCCCGAGCCAGTTTTCTGGAAGCGGGGATTCCGGCCAACCGGGTGCGGCTGATCACCGGGCGCGCGGCCGACGTGCTGCCGCGCATGAACGAGAACTCCTACGACATCGTCTTCATCGACGCCGACCCGCAGTCGGTCATCGAATACGTCGAGCACGGCCTGCGACTGGCACGGCCCGGCGGCACCGTGCTGGTGGCCCACGCGCTCTGGCGTGGTCGCGTCGCCAACCCCGCGCAACGCGACGATGTCGCCACCGGCTTCCGCACCCTGCTGGCCGAAATCGCGGCGTCCAACGCCGTCATCAGCGCGCTCTCCCCCGTCGGCGACGGCCTGCTGCAGATCACTAAACTGCGCGCCTGAGCCCCGCGGGCCCCCGGACTTAAACAGGAACGGCCGCGCACCGTGTGCGCAGCCGTTCCGGAGTAAAACTTCTCGGGACTACTTGACCTGGTTGACTACCCCGGCAAGTGCATCGTGGAGTTCCTTGGCCTCGGCGTCATTCACGGAGACGACAAGTCGGCCTCCACCCTCAAGGGGAACACGCACAATAATGAGGCGTCCTTCTTTTACAGCCTCCATAGGACCGTCTCCGGTACGTGGCTTCATGGCCGCCATGAACTCCCCTTCCATTCGTGAGTTCTCCTATTATCGGCTATCCGGGGCCGAGACGAAAATTGCCGCGCTGGCCGGCCCCCAGAAAGTGGCCGCCGCACACTACGGCGGCGTCCAATCCGCCCCGTCCACCCGCCAGAACAGCAGCAGCCAACCCCACTGGCCGAGCAGGCACAGCGCGACCACAGCCACCCGGTACAACCGGTTCCGCGGCACGGCCGCGGCGCCCAGCAGCGGGAACATCGGCATGAGCAGTCGGAAGACACTGGACTGCGGAAAGAACACCGCGAGCAGGTAGAGGCCGTAGCTGGCGACCCAGAGGCGCAGGTCCACGCCCAGTCGTCGCACCGCCGGCGTGAACAGCAGCATCCCGAACCCCACAATCAGGACGATCACCACCAGGGTGCCCAGGGGCTGCCCCAGCCACCAATCCCCGCTTTGGAACCAGGCGGTGAAGGGAATCAGCTCCTGGTAGCCGATATACGGTGACCGCCAGGCCAGCTCCGTGTCGGTGTAGGCCGTGAGCACGCCGGTGCGCGCCCAGGCAGCAATGGGCCAGGCCAGTCCCATCACGCCGCTGAACACGGCGACGGATGCGGCGAGCATCCGTTCTCTCAGCGGGAACGGGTCCCGCTGCCGGGTTGCAAACCGCACACCCACGTGCAGCGCCAGGGCCAGCGCGAAGGCCAGCCCGGTCGGCCGGGTCAGGGCCATCACCGCGATCACGGGAAACATCACCGCATAGCGGCGCTGCAGCAGCAAGAGCAGCCCGAGGGTGAGAAAGAACAGGTTCATCGATTCGGCATACGCGAACTGCAGCAGCGGCGATAGCGGCGACACACAGAACAGCAGCACCGCGAACATCGCCGTCGAAGCGGGCAGCACCCGACGCATCAGCGCGCCGAACAGCAGCGCTGTGCCGGCGCTGAAGGCCACAGATACGACGACAGCGGTCGGAGGCCAGGGTTGCCCGGTCAGCTCCATCAGCAGCCGCACCAGAGCCGGATAGCCGGGCATGAAGGCCCAGACGTTCTCCCCCACCTCGCCGCCGTCGGTGACCGGCAGCACAGTGGGATACCCCACCACCGCCGCGATGTTATACCAGTGACCGTCCCACATACCCGCGAACGCCGCATAGGCCGGCCGCGCGCCCGTCCAGGCGTTGGGAGCCTGCAGAGTCGCCGCGAGCAACACCAGCGTCGTCGTGAGTACGCGCGACGCGGCCCAGATCAGCAGCGCCATCACCCACCACGGGGTGGCGCGGGCCCGGGCACGCCAGAGCGGGCCGGCGGCCGGCGCGGTCAGTGACTCCGGCGTCGGCCGGGTAGCGGGCCCGGCTACCGGTCGACGGCGCTCAGCCACGACCGCAGGCCCGACTCGCAGTCGGTGATCTGACTCAGCGAGACCCGTTCGTCGTCGGCGTGGGCTTTGAGCGGGTCACCGGGACCGTAGTTCACCGCCGGCACGCCGAGAGCGGAGAACCGAGACACATCGGTCCAGCCGTATTTCGGCATCGCCGGGCCGCCCACCGCAGCGAGGAACTGCTGCGCGAGCGGCGCGTCCAGGCCGGGCCGGGCGCCCTCGGCCCGGTCCACCACCAGCATCTCGTAGCCGGGAAAGACCGCGTGCAGGTGAGCGATCGCCTCGTCGGCGCTGCGGCTGGGCGCAAACCGGTAGTTCACGTGCACCATGCACTCGTCGGGGATGACATTACCGGCGATGCCGCCGCTGATCCCCACGGCGTTCAGGCCTTCTCGGTAGACCAGGCCCTCCACCGCCACCTCGCGCGGCTGGTACCCGGCCAGGATGGCCAGGATCGGGGCGGCGGCGTGGATCGCGTTCTCGCCGACCCAGCTGCGCGCGGAGTGCGATCGCAGACCGCGGGTGCGGATCTCGACCCGCAGGTTGCCGTTGCAGCCGCCCTCGACCCGGGAGTTGGTGGGCTCGCCGAGAATGGCGAAGTCCCCGGCGAACAGGTCGGGCCGGTTGCGGGCAAGCCGGCCCAGGCCGTTAAGGTCATCGGAGACCTCCTCGTGGTCGTACCACATCCAGGTCACGTCGACGGCGGGGGCGACCAGTTCGGCCGCGAGCTTGAGCTGCACGGCGACGCCAGCTTTCATGTCGACCGTGCCGCGCCCCCACAGGTAGTCGACGCCGTCGAGGGTCTCATAGCGGGTGGGCAGGTTCGCGTTCAACGGCACCGTGTCGATGTGCCCGGCGATCACGACCCGTTGCGCGCGTCCCAGGTTGGTGCGCGCCACGACGGTGTCCCCGTCGCGCACGATCTCGAGGTGCTCGAAACCGGCCAGCGCGGCGACGATCGCGTCGGCGAGGGGTGTTTCATCACCGGAGACGGACTCGATGTCGCAGATCTGCTGGGTCAGGTCGATGGCGGATGCGGTGAGGTTCAGGATGACTGGCACTCTACTAACCTAGAGGCATGCCTGCAGATCCTGCCCCCGCGTCCCCGACCACCTCAACAGCACCCACGCACGCCTGGGGTTACGGTCTGGCCACGGTCGCGTCCGACGACACCGTGCTGGACACCTGGTTCCCGAACCCGCAACTGGGCGAACTGCCCGCCGGCCGGGACCGCTGGATCGTTCCCGCCGAGCTGGAGGCGGCATCCGCTGACGACCCCCGCCGCGCCGTCCACGTGGGCGCTGTCACGATTCAGATCGAGTTGCAGGCGCCGCCCGCGAGCACCTCCGACGCGTACCTGCGCCTGCATCTGCTCTCGCACCTCCTCGTGCAGCCCAACAGCATCAACCTCACCGGAATCTTCGGTTTTCTGCCGACCGTGGCCTGGACCACGGCCGGCCCGATGCTGCCCGCCGACTTCGCCCGTCTGCGCCCGTCGCTGCAGCGGGCCGGCATTTCCGCCACCGGACTGGACAAGTTCCCGCCGCTGCTGAACTACGTCGTGCCGGAACGGGTGCGCATCGCCGACGCCTCCCGGGTGCGCCTGGGCGCCTACCTCTCGCCGGGCACCACCGTGATGCACGAGGGATTCGTGAACTTCAACGCCGGCACGCTGGGCTCGGCCATGGTGGAGGGCCGCATCTCCCAGGGTGTCGTCGTGGGCGATGGCGCCGACATCGGCGGCGGCGCCTCAATCATGGGCACGCTCTCGGGTGGCGGCACCGAACGCGTCACGATCGGTGCCCGAGCCCTACTCGGCGCAAACTCCGGCGTCGGCATCGCCATCGGCGATGACACCGTCGTTGAGGCGGGTCTCTACGTGACGGCGGGCACCAAGGTGTTGCTGGTGGGCGCTCCGGTCACGGCCGACGGCACCGTGCGCACGGTCAAGGCCGTGGAACTCTCCGGCGTGCCGAACCTGCTGTTTCGCCGCAACTCGCTCTCCGGCGCGGTCGTGGTGCTCGCCCGCAGCGGATCGGGCATCGACTTGAACGCGAGCCTGCACGCCTGACCCGGCTGAGCACTCAAGCGACTCAGCGCCACAGCGCCACAGCGCCACAGCCGCGAAAACCCCCGACACTTCGTGCGTGTCGGGGGTTTCGTCTCTCGGTTCTTTGCGTCCGAGCCGGCCGAGGCCGTCGGTCAGCGCTGCGGGTAGTCCCGGGCGGCGGAACCGATGTACAGCTGCTGCGGACGGCCGATCTTGGTGGCCGGGTCCTCGTTCATCTCGCGCCAGTGCGCGACCCAGCCCGGCAGCCGGCCCATGGCGAAGAGCACCGTGAACATGCGGGTGGGGAACCCCATCGCCTTGTAGATCACGCCGGTGTAGAAGTCGACGTTGGGGTACAGGCGACGTTCCTTGAAATAGTCGTCGTTCAGGGCGATGTGCTCGAGTTCCTGGGCGATGTTGAGCAGGTCGTCCTTGATGCCCAGGGCGGCGAGCACCTCGTGGGCACTGTCCTTGACCAGAGTGGCGCGCGGGTCGTAATTCTTGTAGACCCGGTGCCCGAAGCCCATCAGCTTCACGCCCTGCTCCTTGTTCTTGACGCGTTCGACGTACTTCTCCACGCCGTCGCCGGAGGCCTTGATCTGGCCGAGCATGGTCAGCACAGCCTCGTTGGCTCCGCCGTGCAGCGGGCCGAACAGGGCATTGATCCCGGCCGACACCGAGGCGAACAGGTTCGCCTCGGTCGAACCGACCAGGCGGACTGTGGAGGTCGACGCGTTCTGTTCGTGGTCTTCGTGCAGCATCAGTAGGCGCTCGAGGGCCCGGCTCACGACGGGGTTCACCTCGTAGGGTTCGGCGTGGTTGCCGAAGTTGAGTTTGAGAAAGTTGTCCACGAAACTCAGCGAGTTGTCGGGGTACATGAAGGCCTGGCCGATGCTCTTCTTGTGGGCGTACGACGCCATCACGGGGAGCTTGGCGAGCAGCCGGATCGTGGAGATCTCGACCTGCTCGGGGTCCTTCGGGTCCAGGGAATCCTGGTAGTAGGTGGACAGTGCCGAGACTCCGGAGGCCAGCACCGACATGGGGTGGGCATTGTGCGGCAGGGAGTCGAAGAAGCGCCGCATGTCTTCGTGCAGCAGCGTGTGATGACGGATGCGGTCATCGAAGTTGGCCAGTTCGCTCGCGCTGGGCAGCTCTCCGTAAATCAGCAGCCAGGCGGTTTCGAGAAAGTTGGAGTTCTTCGCGATCTGTTCGATCGGATACCCGCGGTACCGCAAGATGCCGGCGTCACCGTCAATGTAGGTGATCGCGGAACGGGTCGCCGCGGTGTTCACGAAGCCGTAGTCGAGGGTCGTAAGGCCAGTCTTCTTGGTCAGCGTCGAAATATCGATGCTGGACACGCCGTCAACGCTGGTGAGAATGGGGAATTCTGCGGACCCGCCGGGGAACGTGAGAGTGACCATGTTCGGGTCGAGACTCTTCTGCTCACCGGATGCTGTTTGCTGAGCGACGTCGGTCACGGAGCCTCCTGGGTTTCACTGCCGGATGGGGTGGCGGCAGGCCGTTCGGTGAAGACCAGCGCTGTCGCGACTACAGCCTAAACCGCCGGGCCGCCTACTGTCGCATCCACCAAGAGAGTGGGCTTATCGTTGGTGATCCTCCACAACGCGAGGTGCCATTGACGCACATGATCAGCCCGAGGCAGGGCGGCCGCCTCAGGCGCGCAGTCGCGCCGCGGCCGCCGCCACGCGTTCATCGGTCGCGGTGAGCGAGAACCGCACATGCTGCGGGTAGTGATCGCCGTAGAACGGGCCCGGGCCGGCGAGTATGCCCAGGCCGGCGAGACGGTCGATGCTTTCCCACGCGGGCCGGCCCTCCGTGGCCCACAGGTAAAGGCCCGCTTCGCTGTGATCGATGCGGAATCCGGCGTGCACGAGGGCGGGCAGCAGTTCGGCCCGGCGGGCACGGTACCGTTCGCGTTGCACGCTGACATGCTCGCTGTCGCCCAGGGCGGCGACCATGGCGGCCTGCAGCGGTGCAGGCAGCATCAGCCCGGCATGCTTGCGCACGGTCAGCAGGCGGGCCAGCACGGCCGCGTCACCGGCCGCGAACGCCGCCCGGTACCCGGCCATGTTGGACTGCTTGCTCAGCGAGTAGATTGCGATCACGCCGCGGGTGTCACCGTCGGTGACGCGGGGGTCGAGGATGCTGGGGATCGGGGTCACGTCCCACGGCGCGTCCCAGCCCAGTTCGGCGTAGCACTCGTCGCTGACGATAACGGCGCCGATTTCTCGGGCACGTGCCACGGCCGCGCGCAGCTCCGCGACGGACAGAACCCGCCCGTCCGGGTTTCCGGGGCTGTTCAGCCAGATCAGCCGGGTGCCGGCGGGCCAGTCCTGCGGGGTGTCGGAGGCCAGCGCATCAGCCCCGGCTATCGCGGCGCCGATGGCGTAGGTAGGGTACGCGGCGCGGGGGTGCACGATCGTGTCGTCCTCGCCGAGCCCGAGCATGAACGGCATCAGCGCCACCAGTTCCTTCGACCCGATGGTCGGCAGGACCTGGGCTTCGGTGAGCCCGGTGACGCCGCGGCGGCGGGCATACCAAGCCACGATCGCGCGTTGCAGTTCGGGGGTGCCGGCCGTTTGCGGGTAGGCGTGCGCGTCAGTGGCCGCGGCCAAGGCATCCCGGATCACGGCGGGCGTGGCGTCGGCCGGTGAGCCGATCGACAGGTCGACGATGCCGTCGGCGTGGGCCCGGGCCCGGGTGGCGTAGGGCACCATCTGGTCCCACGGGTAGTCGGGAAGCGGCTTAAGCACGGCGGACCGGGAACTACTGGTGCTGGATCTGCGGCGGCAGCACAGAGATCACCGGGTGATCCTTGGCGATCACGCCGATTTTCGCGGCACCGCCGGGCGACCCGATGTCATCAAAGAATTCCACGTTGGCCTTGTAGTAGTCGGCCCACTGTTCCGGAACGTCGTCTTCGTAGTAGATTGCCTCGACCGGGCAGACCGGTTCGCAGGCACCGCAGTCCACGCACTCGTCGGGGTGGATGTACAGCGACCGCTCGCCCTCATAGATGCAATCCACCGGGCATTCATCGATGCAGGCACGATCTTTCACGTCGACGCACGGCAGCGCAATCACATACGTCACTGATTCACAGTCCCTTCAGAAGCCCAAAACAACAGTCTACCGCGCCCGTGCTGGGCGGGAAATTTTCGGCCAGGCGAGCACCAGCGCCGTCACGAAGGCGGGTGCCAGGGTCCAGACCGACCCGGCGAGGCTCTCGGGAATCAGCACCGAACCGCCGACCCCGCGCAGCGAGAGCAGGAACGTGGTCACCAGCAGCCCGGTCGCGGCCATGCCGGCGATCAGCCGGTCGCCCAGCAACAGCCGCAGGCCCACAATCAGAGCGCTTGCGGCGACAACAGCGACCGCGACACCGATCGGCAGGCGCACGGCGCCAATCTCAAGAGTCACCTGGTGCGCCATTGTGCCCAGCACGGCGAACATCACGCCCGCAAACAGCGCGAGCGTGCCGGTTCCGAACCGGGCCGCGAGTGTGGGCTCGTCCGTGGTGTGCGCCCCGGGGGCGACACCGAGCTGAACGTACGTTTCGGAGCCGTCCACGCTGAGCCGCCGACCATCGGGCAACACCAGAGCGCCCGCCTGCACCGTGAACAGCGTCGGGTACGCGGCCAGCGCGGCCACTTTCGCTCCCACGTGGTCGCTCACGTCGATGGCGACCAGTCGTTGCCCCGCCGCGGCCGACACGGCCCGGCTTTCGAACAGGGGTACGCCCTCATCGTCGGTGGCCTGCCGCACGGCCACCCGGGTAGCCTCGCCCAGCTCCCCGAGCACCACCGCGGTGGCGTGAATTTCGGTGAGGACGTCCCGCAGCGTGCCGCGCACGACGGATGCGGGTGCGCCGCCCAGAAATCGTACGTCCTGCGCGTCGAGCAGGGCCGCCGCCGCATACACCTCGGCGGTCGTGTCGGCGTCAGCCTCAGCGGAACCGGCTGAGGCGGCAGCCTCAACGGGAGCGGCAGTGCCACAGAACAGCACGACGACCTGGCAGCGGGCAGCCCGCAGCCGGGCGATTACCCCGCCGGTCAGCCGGGCCTCATCACCGGGTCGATCGTGCACGAAGACCACCCGCTCAGCGCTGCCGCTCAAAACCATGAAAACCTCGGTACGAAATAGACCAACGGGCAGCTGCCCCAACGTAAATATTACTGGACGCAGAGCACTAGACGCAGAGCACTGGACACGGCACGCCCGTCCGCACTAGAGTCGCATTCGGTAAGGTTAGCCTTACCAATACATACCGCCGGCAGTCGTTCGGCGGTACGCCGCCCCAAAAGGAAAGCCCACGTGTTCGCAAATTACCTGATCGGCCTGCGCGAAGGCCTCGAAGCTGCACTTATCGTGACGATTCTCATCGCGTACCTCGTGAAACTGGGCCGTCGGGACGCGATCGTGCGCGTCTGGTTCGGGGTGGCACTCGCGTTCGCCGCGTCCGTGGCGCTCGGGGCCGTGCTCACCTACGGCACCTACGGGCTCTCCTTCACCGCCCAGGAGGCGATCGGCGG
>JBBQYN010000013.1:0-19485 GCA_038208655.1 Actinomycetales bacterium | reverse complement strand
AGGTCCGGGTTCTCGCGTACGAGCGCCGCCAGACGCCACGGGGTGCTGAACAGCGCGAGCAGCGTGCCGTCGGTGCGCGTGAGCACCTCCACCTGGCGGGCACGCTGGAGTACCTCCATGCTGGCCCGGTCGGTGCGGCGGGCAACCTGGTAGGGCAGCTCTTCCATCCGGATGGCAGCACCGAAGTCGTGTGTCATGCGCTCTTCCACCACCTCGAACTGCATCGGGCCGACGGCGCCGAGCACCGGAGCCTGATCGCCGCGCAGTTCCGAGCGCATCACCTGGATGACACCCTCATGGTCCAACTGGTCGATGCCGCGCCGGAACTGCTTGTGCTTGCTCGTGTCCCGGGGGCGCACCGCCCGAAAATGTTCCGGGGAGAACAGCGGCATCGGCGGAAACTCGACCGGGTCGTTGTCGAAGAGGGAATCGCCGACCCGCAGCGCGGACGCGTTCACCAGGCCCACAATGTCGCCGGGCCAGGCCTCATCGACGACGGTGCGCTCCTTGCCGAAGAGCTGCTGGGCGTATTTCGTGGCGAACGGCCGTCCGGTGGTGGCGTGGGTGACGACCATGCCCCGACGGAACACACCCGAACACACCCGCACGAAGGCCACGTGGTCGCGGTGGTTGGAGTTCATGCCGGACTGCACTTTGAACACGAAACCCGAGAAGGACGAGCTGACCGGACGCCGGTCACCGATCACGTCGAGTCGGGCCTCAGCGGAGGGCGCGAACTCCACCAGGGTGTCCAGCAGCTGCTGCACCCCGAAGTTCAGCACGGCCGCACAGAACAGCACCGGCGTGGTCTGGCCGTCCAGGAAGAGAGCCTGGTCGTGGTCCTGGAACTCGGCGTGCAGCAGGTCGGATTCCTCCGTCGCCACGCTCCACGCTTCGCCCTGCTCGACGGCCGCGTCCACGGCCGGCACGCGTTCCTCGGCCGCGGCGGTGGCGCTGCCGGGGGTGCGCACGAACCGTACGAAGTCCTCCGCGCGCCGGTCCAGCACGCCGCGCAGGTCGCCGGCGATGCCGACGGGCCAGGTGAGCGGGGTGGGCAGCAGGCCGGTGCGGTCCTTGATCTCGTCCATCAGGTCCAGCGCGGTGGCGCCCGGCCGGTCCCACTTGTTGATGACCGTGATCACCGGGATTCCGCGCTGCTTACACACCTCGAACAGCTTCATGGTCTGCGGCTCGAGGCCCTTGCTCGCGTCGATGAGCATAACGGCGGCGTCGACGGCGGACAGCACCCGGTAGGTGTCCTCTGAGAAGTCGGCGTGACCGGGGGTGTCGACCAGATTGATCACCGCGTCGTGGTACTCGAACTGGATCGCGGCGCTGGTCACCGAGATGCCGCGGGCCTGCTCCATCGCCATCCAGTCCGAGACTGTTCCGCGCCGGCCGGCCTTGCCGTGGGTGGCTCCCGCGGTCGTGATGGCCCGCGCGTGCAGCAGCAGCGCCTCGGTCAGCGTGGACTTGCCGGCGTCGGGGTGGCTGATCACGGCGAAGGTGCGGCGCCGGTGGGCTTCGAGGGGAACGTTCTTGTCGAGTACGTCCGCGGGCTGCGTCATGGGTCCATTTCCTGCGAGGTGCGGGCAGGAGGGGCGTTCCATCGGCCGCAGCGGCGGCAGCCGCTCACGTTCTTCGCGTCCACCAGTCTAAGCGCACCCGCGGCAGAACGGGTTTTTTCGTGCTGACACGACGTGATGAACAGCCCTCTGGCAGCGCTTAGGCGGTGGTTTCGTTCAGGATGCGCTCGATGGCCCGCTGCAGCGCCGTGTGCGCCGCAATGGGGTCGCCCAGGTTGGCACCGGCGAAGGCACCGTCCCTGGCCAGAAAGAAGTCATCGGCGGCGTCGCCGGGGTGGGCGTGGCCCATGCCCCGAAAGAGGTCTTCCACCGTGCTGCCGTACCAGTCCCGGTGCGCCGTCACAGCGGTCCGCACCGGATGATTCGGGTCGGTGAACTGCGCCGCCGCATTGATGAAAGGGCATCCGTGAAAACCCGTGCGCACCACCTGGCTGGAAATCTCCTCGACGATGGCCCGCAGGCGCTTCTCGGGAGTGTCCAGCCGGGTCTCCAGGTCAGCCACGAATTCGCGGGCGGCCCGGTCGCGGGACTGCACGTACACGACGATGAGGGCGTCTTTCGAGCGGTAGTACTTGTAGAACGTCGCCTTGGTGACCCGAGCTTCCCGAATGATGCGGTCCACTCCGACGGTGTGCACCCCCTCGCGGTAGAACAGTTCGTCGGCGGTGGCGAGAATGCGAATGCGGGCGTGCGCCAGGGGAACGGCGGGGGCATCCCGGCCGGTTGTGGTCGGGGTGGCAGGGGGGGTGGCCGGGGTTAAGGCCTCCCGCACGTGTGCTTCTGTCAACTCGGTCATCCGGTCAACCTCCTGTTGTCGTTCGGTGGGCGTATTCTGCGGCGGCGGGCACCTGTGCCTGGGGCCCCACGACCCTGACAGACAGAATGTAGCACAGACCTAGACAGACTTGTCTGTCAGCATGTCCCCCGTTGGGTCGGGCGCAATAATGGTGGCCCGGGCCCACAAAACAGCATTACGACCGTGCCGTAGGCTGAAGATGACATGAACAAAGCAGTCGCGTTACCTCTGGACCTGCCCGAACTCTCCTTCCTCGCCTCCGGGGACGCCCGAGTGCGGCGCACGGTTCTGCCCAGCGGGGTGCGCATCCTCAGTGAAGAGGTGCCCGGCAGTCGCAGCCTCACCATCGGGTACTGGGTCGCGGTCGGGTCCCGGGACGAGCAGACGGGACACTTCGGGTCGACCCACTTTCTGGAGCACCTGCTGTTCAAAGGAACCCGTACCCGCACGGCCCTCGACATCGCCATCGCCTTCGACGCGGTCGGGGGTGAACACAATGCCATGACCGGCAAGGAATACACCTGCTATTACGCCAAGGTGCGTGATCAAGACCTGCCGATGGCCGTCGAGGTGCTGACGGACATGATCACCTCGTCGCTGCTGGACCGGGCCGAATTCGAGACCGAGCGCGGCGTCATTCTCGAAGAACTGGCGATGGCCGATGATGACCCGGCCGATGTCGCCAACGAGCGGTTTTTCGAAGCGGTGCTGGGGGAGCATCCGCTCGGACGCCCCATCGGCGGCAGCCCCGAGACCATCGCCGCCGCGGAGCGTGACGCCGTGCTCGAGCACTACCGGCAGAACTACCGCCCGCAGGACCTCGTGGTCACCGTGGCCGGCGCCGTTGACCACGACACCCTGGTCGCGGACGTGACCCGTGCCCTGGTCAGCGCCGGCTGGGACCTCTCCCGCGCCGCCGCGCCGGTGGCCCGCCGCACCGCCGACCCGGCCCGCATCACCCCGGGTAAGCCCGTCACCATCGTGCGGCGCCCCCTGGAACAGGCGAACCTGCTGATCGGCGTTCCGGGGCTGGTGGCCGCCGACGACCGTCGCGTCACCATGAGCGTGCTGAACTCCATCTTCGGCGGAGGCATGAGCTCGCGGCTCTTTCAGCAGGTGCGCGAGAAGCGCGGCCTGGCCTACTCGGTGTACTCGTTCGCTCCGGGCTTTTCGGATGCCGGACTGTTCGGCATGTACGCCGGCTGCACGCCCGCCAAGGCTGGCCAGGTCGCCGAACTGATGCTCAGCGAGCTGCACCGTCTGGCCGATCACGGCGTGACCGCCGACGAGATGACCCGCGCCGCCGGTCAGCTCTCGGGCGGATCGGCGCTCGCCCTGGAAGACTCCGACACCCGCATGAGCCGGCTGGGCCGTTCTGAGATCACCCTGGGCGAATTCTCCGACCTGGACGAGTCGCTGCGGCGTCTGGCCCTGGTCACCGCCGACGACGTGCAGCGGCTGGCCACCGAGCTCGCAGCCGCACCGATCTCGGTCGTGGCCGTGGGAGCCCTCGACGACGACGCGTTCGACCACATCGTGGCGACCGGCGCGCGGTCCTGATGGTGCAGTACATCTACCTCGTTCGGCACGGCGAACAGCAAGACGCCGAATACGGCCTCGACGACGGCCCGCTGTCTCCGCGCGGGGTACGCCAGGCGCAACTGATCGCCGAACGCCTCGGCGGAGTGCCGTTCACCGGGGCGTGGCACTCACCGCTGCAACGCGCCGCCGAAACCGCCGCGATCATGTCCGAGCGCCTGCCGGCCCTGGAGTGGCAGTCGTCGCCGCTGCTGTTCGACTGCATCCCCTCGGGGAAGGCACCGGAGACCCCGTCGGCGTATGACCCGTTCTTCGGTTCGGTGACCGACGAAGAAATCGATGCCGGCCGCGCGCAGATGGAAGACGCCGTGGCGGAGTTTCTGCAGCCGCGCCGCAGTCAGCGACACGACCTGCTCATCACGCACAACTTCGTGATCGCCTGGTTCGTGCGCGAGGTTCTCGGAGCCCCGGACTGGCGCTGGGTCGGCA
Organism: Actinomycetales bacterium; assembly: GCA_038208655.1. Lineage (GTDB taxonomy): Bacteria > Actinomycetota > Actinomycetes > Actinomycetales > Microbacteriaceae > Cryobacterium. The sequence continues at coordinate 15,075 of JBBQYN010000013.1, read as the reverse complement.
TCAACCAGGCCAACTGCGGGCTCACCGTGCTGCAGCAGAAGCCCGGCCGGCCGTGGACGCTCGTCACCCACAACGACCTCGGGCACCTTCCGGTGGAACTGCGCACCGGCCTGCCCGAACCATTGATGTTCTAAGGCGCCGGTGTCGCTGGTCGCGAGGCAGTCTGTCCGGAGTCAGCCGGCCGTCAGCTCCTTGCGCAGCCAGGTCGTGGCGTTGGGGTTGTCGTTGTACGGCGCCGTGGGCGTGTACCCGGCACTCACGTAGAGCGCTCCGGCGGCCGTGAGGCTCGCGTTGGTGTCCAGCACCAGCTCCGTGGCACCGAAACCGGCCGCGCGGCGCTCCAACTCGGTCAGCAGCAGGCGACCCCAGCCCCGGCCGCGCGCCGTCGGGTGCAGCCAGAGATGCTTGATCTCGAAGCGTGCGCCCGTTTCAGCAGCCACAGGCAGCCAACGGATGCCGCCGCAGCCCAGATACTCCGAACCCGGCCCATCCTGAAGCACCACGAAAACGCCGGCGGGCGGCACGAACTGCTCCGCCACCGGAAACGTGGGCCGGTACGCGCCCTGCACCGCGGGGAAGGACTCGGCCCGCTCGGCGAAGTAGGCGGTCAGCAGGGCATGGGCGGGGGCATCCGTCACGGACACGACACGGAATTCGGGCATAGGCCAAGGCTATGCCGTGCCGGCCTTGGGACCGGGCGTGGCGGGACAGCGGGGTTGATAGATTGGACCCATGACAACACGGGTGGCCATTATCGGCGCGACGGGCACGATGGGGCAGCTGATCCAGGGCATCGTGGAACAGGCCGAGGGCTATGAGCTGGTGGCCTGCCTCGGTTCCGGCAGCGATCTGTCGGAGATGCTCGGCGCCGACGTCGCGATCGACGTCACCCGGCCCGGTGTCAGCCAGAGCGTCGTCGACTACGCCGTGACCAACGGCCTGCGGGTGCTCGTGGGCACCTCCGGCTGGTCCGAGGACCGCATCAGCAGCCTCGAACACCGTCTCGCCGCCCGCGACGACACCGGCGTGGTCATCATCCCGAACTTCTCCATCGGATCGGTGCTCGCGACCGCGTTCGCCGCCGCCGCCGCCCGGTTCTACGAATCCATTGAAATCGTCGAAGCGCATCAGCCCAAGAAGATCGACTCGCCCTCGGGCACCGCGGTGCGCACCGCCGAGTTGATCGGCCGGTCCCGCGCGGAGCTCGGCCCGGTGTCGGCGCCGCACACAGACCAGCGCGCCCGCGGGCAGCAGGTCTCCAGCGTGCCGGTGCACAGCATGCGCCTGGCCGGCCTGTTGGCCCGCCAGGACGTGTACCTCGGTGGTCCGGGGGAGACGCTCACGATCAGCCACAACACGCTCTCAGCACAGTCCTACGAGCGGGGCATCCTGCTGGCCCTCGACGCCACGCGCACGGCGCGCGGCGTCACCGTTGGCCTGGACCAGCTCGTGGACTTAGGCATCGGCGCCCCGGCCGAGACGGTGGTCACCCCGTGAAGGGCCGCATCGCCGTCGTGTTCATGTCCGTCTTGCTGGTGTTCTACCTGGTCTTAATGGGGTGGCGGGCGGTATTGTTCGTGCAGAGTGGCGAACCGCTCGGCATTGCCATCGGCATCGCGCTGATCGTCCTGCCGATCATCGGGTTCTGGGCGCTCGTACGGGAGATCACCTTCGGCTTCCGCTCCGAACGGCTCGTGAAGATGCTCGACGAGCAGGGCCGGCTGCCGGTTGAAGAACTCACGCTGCGCCCGAGCGGTCGGCCCAACCGCGCGGAGGCCGACGCGGAATTTCCCCGCTACCGCGCCGAGGTCGACGAGGCCCCGCGAGACTGGCGGGCCTGGCTGCGGCTCGGCTTGGCCTACGACGCGTCGGGAGACCGCAAGCGAGCCCGCAGCGCCATCCGCACCGCGATCGCCCTGGAACGCCCCCCGAAGTAGCCCCGCCGACGGTGCTGCACGGCCGCACGGAGTCGCTGTGGTCGAGACCGCGCCCGCCCCAAATGGGGCGCGGTCACGCTCGTGACTCAACCCTCAGGCGTGGGCTAGCCCTGACGCAGCATTCGCCGGATCGCGTCGTCCGCCGTCGGGTGCGTGAACGTGAAGCCGTCCTGCTGCAGCAGCGCCGAGCTGACCCGCTGGTCGGCCAGCAGCAGCTGCCGCGCGGCGTCCTGCAGGAGCAGCGTGAGCACGGCGGCCGGCACCGGCAGTTTGAACGGGCGGTTCATCGCCGTCGCCAGGCCCTGAAGCACGTCGTTCGCGGTGGCCGGCTGCGGGCCCACCAGGTTGACCGGACCGCTCAAGCTCGACGTGAGAAGGTGCACGATCGCGGCCGCCTCGTCGTGCAGGCCGATCCACGGCCAGTGCTGGGCGCCGCCGCCGAGCGGGCCGGACAGGCCGAAGCGGGTCAGCGGCAGCACCGGCTTCAGTGCGCCGCCGGCGGCAAGCACCAGTCCGGTGCGCAGCAGCACCACTCGGGTGGGTTCCGGGGCCAGCAGGGCTTCGCGTTCCCACGCCGCGACGACGCCGGCCAGAAAGTCATGCCCGGGGGCGGACTGCTCGGTGAGTTCCTCACCGGGCCGGTCGCCGTAGATCCCCACGGCTGAGCCGTTGAGCAACACCGCCGGGGTCGGTCCGGGCCGATCGTCGCGGTGGTGACGCAGGGCATCCGTCAGCGTGCGGGTGGCCTGCACCCGGGAGCGCAAGATCTCCTTGCGGTACCCCGCCGTCCACGGTAGCCGCGCCAGGGAGGCGCCCGACAGGTTCACGATGGCATCGATGCCATCGAGCACGGCCGGGTCCAGGCTCAGCGCCGCCGGATCCCAGCGGAATTCGTTCGCGCCGAGCGGCTCACGCCGCACGAGACGAACGGCCGTGTGGCCCGCCGCCCCGAGCTGGCGCGAGAGTTCCGTACCGATGAGTCCGGACGCGCCGGCAATGAGAATTCTCATGCGTATCCCGCTTACGCGAGTTCAGCCTCAATGGTGATCGGGATGCCGGCCAGGGCTTTGCTGATCGGGCAGTTCGCCTTCGCGTCTTCGGCAAAGGCCACGAACTCGGCCTCGGTGATGCCGGGAATCGTGGCGCTGACGAGCAGGTGGCTGCCCACGACGCCGGTTCCGGCAGAGAACGTCACGGCCGCGGTCGTCTGGATCGATGTGGGGGTGTGCCCGGCGGTACCCAGCGCGTTGGCCAGCGCCATCGAGAAGCAGGCTGCGTGAGCGGCACCCAGAAGCTCTTCGGGGTTGGTCGTGTTTGCGGTTCCTTCGGCACGAGCTTTCCAGTTCACGGCGAACTCTCCGGCGTGGGACGAATCGAGGGTGACGGTTCCGTTGCCCGTCGGAAGGTCGCCTGTCCAGACTGACGTTGCTTCGCTGGTGAGTGCCATGGTGTTACCTCCTGTTGTGGACCTCCACCCTATCGGCACGATGTCACCGGCAGACTGTCTCTGTCTGGGAAATTCCTGATCAGCAACTGTGTGCGCAGTCGTTTCGAGCTGTGCCTCCGCGGCCTCAGGATGCAGTCGGAGCCGGCGCGATCAGGCCCGCGCGCACCAGCAGCAGGTAGATCTGGCAGCCGAGGCAGTAGTCGAACACGGCGTTCAGGAACGCGGCGACAAACGCGGCGGCGGCGGCCACGCCGACCGCAGCGGGAAAGCCCAGCAGGCCCAGAATCACGCCCACGAGGGTCACGGCGAGCCCGACGCCCTGCGCGAAGGTGGGCGCTTCGGGGCCCTCTAGCTCGCGCGGTGGGGCCAGGCGCGGCCGAACCACGGCCTTGAACAATGCCGCGTACGGGTGGCGGGCGACGCCGGCGATCGTTCCCCACGCGAAGAGCGCGGCGAGGGCGATGAGCAGGAACAACGCGGCGACGGATGCCCCGGTAAGGGTCAAAAAGACCACCACGAGCAGCAGCACGGCTGTGATCGCGGCGCCGAAGCGCGGGCCGCGGGGGTCGATGGGGGCAGAAGCGGACATGGCAATCCTCAGTGTGTCGTCGAGTGTGTCGTGGAGCAGGTTATGGAGTGGTCGGGCGCAACGGTACCTTGAACGGGTGAGGTTAGGCGGCTCAGATGATCGGTCACGTCGGCACGGTTCGGCGGGCCCCCGATGCGGGCGCGCACCCGGCCGGTGCGGTCGAGAATCAGCGTGGTCGGTGTCTGCAGCACGTTGAATCGGCGGGCCAGTTCGGGCCGGTGCGTGAGGTCCACGTCCACGTGTGCGACCCCGGAGTGAGCGTCGGCGATCGTGCCGAGCAACCGCCGGGTGGCGGGGCAGCGGGCGCAGAATTCGGTGGAAAACTGCAGCAGCGTGGCCTCCGGTCCGAAGGGCGCGTCGGAGAACACCTCCGCGGATGTGACCACATCACCCTGCTCCGTGTGCACGCGGCCTTGCCGGGCGCGCCAGGTCAGGCCGAGAACCGCCGTCAACACGATCAGGCCCGCGACCCACGCCAGTGCGCCCAGAGTAGTCATCCGTATACGCTACCCGCGGTCCCCGGGCAATCCCTGACTGTGACGCGTGATGACGGCCCGCTACGCTGACAGCGTGACCGACATCGAATTCCGTTCCCTGATGACCGTCGAGCTCGTGCGCTCCAACGCCCACGACGCCGATGTGCTCTTTGCCGCCCGCGTCTCGACCCTGGGGGAGCAGACCCTCGAGTCCAACCACCTGGACGGCACCGAAACGGATGCCGACCAAAAGCGTGACCGTGGACTGATCAACTACCTCATGCGGGACCGGCACGGCTCCCCGTTTGAGCACAACTCGATGACCTTTTACGTGCACGCCCCCATCTTCGTGTTCCGGGAATTCATGCGGCACCGCATCGCGTCCTATAACGAGGAGTCCGCCCGCTACCGCGAACTCAACCCGGTGTTCTACGTTCCCGACGCGGACCGCAACCTCGTTCAGGTAGGCAAGCCTGGCGCCTACGACGTCCTGCCGGGAACGGCCGAGCAGACCGCGCTGGTGCAGCAGCAGACCCGTGCCGCCGCCATCCACTCGTATGAGGCGTACCGGCGCATGCTGGAGGCCGGTGTCGCCCGTGAGGTCGCCCGTATCGTGCTGCCGTTGAACATCTACTCGTCGATGTACGTCACCCTGAACGCCCGGTCGCTGATGAACTTCCTCAGCCTGCGCACGGCGCGCGCCGATGCCCGATTCCCCTCCTACCCGCAGCGGGAAATCGAGATGTGCGCAGAGCAGATGGAACAGCACTTCGCGGAGCTGATGCCCCTCACACAAGCGGCGTTCAACGCGAACGGCCGGGTCGCCCCCTAGCCGCGCGGTTCGCCCGGCGCGGCAGCGCCGGCGTTGAGGAGATAACCTGTGAGCGTGTCTACTCCTACAAATCCCTTTGGCCAGGTGCTGGTTGCGCTGGTCACACCGTTCACCTTCGATGGCGAAGTGGACTGGCCCGGAGTGGAAAAGCACATCGACGACGTCATCAATGCCGGTGCCGACGGCATCGTCGTCACCGGGACCACCGGGGAAACGTCCACCCTGACCGACCCCGAGAAGATCCGTCTCGTGGAGGTGGGCAAGTCCGTGGCCAACGGCCGCGCCAAGATCATCACCGGTGGCGGGTCCAACGAGACCGCACACGCCATGCAGCTGGCCCGTCAGAGCGAAAAAGCCGGCGCCGACGGCAACATGATCGTCACCCCGTACTACAACAAGCCCACCCAGGCCGGGATCCTCACCCACTTCCGCATGATCGCCGACGCGACCGACCTGCCCGTGATTCTGTATGACATCCCCGGCCGTACCGGCGTGGCCATCGGCTATGAGACCATCCTGCGCGCCGCCAAGCACCCCAACATCCTCGCCGTCAAAGACGCCAAGGGAGATTTCGCCCAGGTCAGTCGGGTGCTCAACGAGACCGACCTGATGTACTTCTCCGGTGACGACGCCAACGTGCTGCCGCACCTGTCGATCGGAGCGACCGGGCTTATCGGCGTCACGAGCAACATCACGGCCACGCCGTACCGTCACATGGTCGACGCCGTCAACCGCGGCGACCTCGCCGCGGCCACGATCGCTCACCAGCAGATAGAACCCCTCGTGCGCGCCGTCATGACGCACGTGCCCGGCACCGTCGCCGTCAAATACATCCTGCACGGACTGCGCCGCATCGGCAGCCCCCGCGTGCGCCTGCCCCTCGTGGGCCCGGAAGAATCCGAAGCCGCTCAGATCGAGAACGAGATCGACCGGGTGCGCAACATTCCCGGCGTCGACTTCAGCAACTTCCGCCCCGACCGCAACGCGGCCGCCGGCGGATCCCTGCCCAAGGTCGCCGGCACCACCCGCTAACCATCCGTCCCACCCCGCGAGAGACCAGCACCATGAGCCTGATTCGGCTGCACGACGTCAACGTTCGTTTCGAGAACTCGCAGATTCTGCGGGAGGCCTTCTTCCGACTCGAAACGGGCGACCGGGTCGGCATGATCGGTAAGAACGGCTCGGGCAAGACCACCATCCTCAAACTGGTGCTGGGCCAGGTGACGCCGGACACCGGCACGGTCACCCTCGACCCCGGCCTCAAGGTGGGGTACTTCTCGCAGTTCTCGGAACTCAACGGCGCCGCCACCATCACCGAGGTACTGCACGGGCTGTTCGGTGAGATCAAGGCGATCGAAGCCGAACTGGCCGAGATTGATGCCGCGATCGCCGCCGACCCATCCGGCGGCACCGACCTCGACCGGCTGATCGAGCGTCAGGCCGCCCTGTTCGAAGACATGGACCGGCTGGACGGCTGGGACTACCCCCGCCGCATCGACACCGCGCTGACCACCCTGGGCTTCACCGACGCACACCGGGTTTGCGCCATCGACGAGCTCTCCGGCGGCTGGCGCAACCGGGCCGCCCTGGCGAAAATCCTGCTGGAACGCCCCGACGTGCTCCTGCTGGACGAACCCACCAACTTCCTCGACGTGGCCGGCGTGGAATGGCTCGAAGCCTGGTTCCGCAGCTTCACCGGTGCCGCCATCGTCGTCTCGCACGACCGCAAATTCCTCGACGCCGTCGTCACCCGCATTATCGAAGTCGAGAACTTTCACCTGCACGAATACCCCGGCAATTTCGGCGAGTACGTCGTGCAGAAGCAGTTCCGCCTGAAAACCCTCGAGCAGCAGTTCGTGCACGAGTCCGAGCTGCTCGCTTTCGAAGAGGAGGGCATCGCCGACCGGCGGGAAGCCGCCAAGGCCGCCAGTCGCACCCTCGGCAGTCAGCTCGCGCACATAAAGAAATCCCGCACGCCGCGCCCGGTCGACACGATCATCACCGAGATCTACGGCCACCTGCACGTGAAAGACGTGCTCTGCCGCGTGGAGGGGCTCGGCAAGTCCTACGGGGACAAGGTGCTCTTCAACGATCTGAGCTTTGAGATCCGGCGCGGCAACCGGCTCGTCGTGCTCGGTTCCAACGGCAGCGGCAAGACCACACTGCTACGGGTGCTCTCGGGCGAAGACAGCGCCGACACCGGTGAGGTGGCCTGGGCCAAGGGCGCGGCCATGGTCTCCTACAACCAGGTGCTCGCCGAACTCGACGAGGCCGACACCGTCAGCCACGCCGTCAACGCCATGCCGGGCAGCCTGGCTCTCACAGCGACCCGCAAGTCCGTGAACCGGTTCCTGGCCATGTTCCAGTTCTCCGAGGCCGATCTCAAGCAGAAGATCGGCAACCTCTCCGGCGGGCAGCGTGCCCGTGTGGCGATGGCGCAGTGCCTGCTCTCGGGGGCGTCGGTGCTGCTGCTGGACGAACCCACCAACCACCTCGACATGTCGAGCACCCAGGTGATGGAACGCGCCCTGATGCACTTTCCGGGCGCCGTTGTGGTGGTCAGTCACGACCGTTTCTTCAGTGACAAGATCGCGAACCGGTACCTGGTCTTCGGCGCCGACTCCGGCCGGCCCGGCGAGATCGACCTGCGCGTCGCGTGATCGCCGTGCCCGGCGACGATATATGAACGTTCGGGCATAAACACGCCCTGAAGTCGTCAAATTAGCCGTTCAGAGTGCTTTTTAGCGCTTCCTGACCGGCCCGACCCACCGCTACCATCAGGTCGATGTGTCGATCTCCCCGGTCGGCCGGTGGGGGTTTGCCATGAACGTTGCACGCAAATGGGTGTTTCCGATTCTGCGGCTGCTGCTGATCGGGCTGATCGCCCTCGGGCTGGTGAAGATCGCCTTCTTCCCCAGCAGTGCCGAGGCGGTCGATCCGGCGTTTCCCACCGGCAGTCTCGTGGAACCCACCGTTTCGGTGCTGCCGGGCACCATTAGCAACGACGTCACCCTGCCGGCAATTGTTGTGGCCGACCCTGCGGTTCCGGTCACCGCGACGGCCCTCGGCACGGTCGATGAACTCTTCATCGCCGCCGGTGCCACTGTCGGCATGGGCGCCCCGTTGTACGACATCCGGGTCGAAACGGTGCGCGACCCCGTCGAGACGACGGATGCCCTGGGCCTGGTCAGCATCACCCAGCCGCCGCCCCGCATCACGTTCGTGAAAGTGCTGGCCCCGGCCTCCGGAACGCTCAGCGCCCTGGGCGTGATCCACGGCCAGAACGTCGCCGTGGGCGACACCACCGCGCAGGTCGCCCCGCCTACCTTCTCGGTGACCGGGTCGCTCAGCCCCGAGCAGCAGTACCGATTGCTGACCCGGCCGAGCGACGCATCCGTCAGCATCGACGGCGGGCCGGCCCCGTTCACCTGCACCGCCCTGTCGATCACCACCCCGCTCGCCGGTGCCGGCACCTCCGATGCCGCCGCGGGCACCGCAGATTCCGGCACCCCGGCCACCACGGTGCGCTGCGCCGTGCCGACTGAGGTGACGGTGTTCTCCGGGCTCGCCGCCCAGATCACCATCGCGGCCGGAAAAGTGGAGAACGTGCTCGTGGTACCGACCACCGCCGTGCAGGGCACCGCCGGAAACGGCGTGGTCTGGCTGGTCTCGCCGGCCGACGGTACCGTCACCGAACGGCCCGTCACCCTGGGCATGACCGACGGCCTCACGGTGCAGATCGTCGACGGACTCGTGGAGGGCGACCAGATCAACGAATTCGTGCCGGGCGCAGCGGCGACCGACGGATGCACGGTGCTGGCTGACGGCAGCACCGAATGCATCGGCGCGGTGATGGCCCCGTGACGCTGCTACAGCTGACCGATGTCACCCGCACCGTGCAGCTCATCGACGCGCCGCCGTTGACCATTCTCAGCGGCGTCAGTCTCACCGTGGAATTCGGTGACCGGCTCTCGATCGTGGGCCGGTCGGGGTCGGGCAAGACCACGCTGCTCAACCTGCTGGGGCTGCTCGATGACCCCAGCACCGGCGAGCTGCTCTTCGACGGCCAGTCGGTGCGGTCCCTGTCCGGCGCGGAACGCGACCGGGTGCGCGGGCGGGACGTGGGCTTCATCTTCCAACAGTTCAACCTGCTACCCGGGCGCACAGCGCTGGAGAACGTCATGACCCCGCTGCTCTACGCCTCGGGGCGGCAATTCTGGCAGCGCAGCCGCATCGCCGCCGAGATGCTCGACCGGGTCGGGCTCGCACACCGGCTGCAGGCGCTGCCCGACCGGCTCTCCGGCGGTGAGCAGCAGCGTGTCGCCATCGCCCGGTCGCTGGTGCGCGGTCCGCGGCTGATCCTGGCCGATGAACCCACTGGCGCCCTCGACCTCGAAACCGGGGAGAGCGTGATGAGCCTGATCGACGAGGTGGCGCTCGCGTCCGGCGCGGCGCTCGTCACGATCACGCACGACCCGGCCATCGCCGCCCGCGCCACCCGGCACCTGCGGCTGGACCACGGCGTGCTGCAGGGCGAAATCCGCGCGCTGGCACCGGGTGGTCTGCCGGCAATCGGCCCGGGCATCGCGCCGGCCGGCGCGGCGGTCGTTCAGTGACCCGGATGCTCAGCACCACCGTCGGCGCCTTCGCCGAGGCCTGGCAGGAGGTGCGCATTCACAAGACCCGGGTGATGCTCTCCCTGATCGGGGTGGCCGTGGCGGTGTGCGCCATCACGACCGTCGTGGGGCTCGGCGCTGTGGCGCAGCAGGCCACCGTTGAGCAGGCCGAACGCTCCAGTGGACGCCCGGCGAGCCTGGTGCTGCAGCTCTCCACCATGGACGGCAGCTCACCCGACACGGCCGCCGTGCAGGCCGTCTGGAGCACCGCGCTCGAACGGTACCAGATCGGGTACGCCAGCCGCGTGACCACCACGAACCAGAGCGTGCAGTTCACCGACGGAGTCGCGAACGTCACGACCATGGCCGTCGATCAGCCCTACGGCACCATGCACCGCATCAGACTCACCGACGGCAGCTGGTTCACCGAAACGGATGCCGCCCGGCTGGCCCCCGCTGTCATCGTCAACTCCATCTTCTACGACCGTCTCGGCCGCCCGCCGCTGGCCGAGCACCCCACCACCACCCTGATCGGGGAGCGCACCACCACCGCGGTGATCACCGGCGTGTACCCGTCGCAGAGCTGGGAAACCGACCCCGCCATGTACCTGCTCACCGACGCCCTCGCCAGCGTCACCGGGCCGGTCTCCGCCACCCCGGACCCCTCGGCCGCCGCCTGGTACGGACCGCCCAGCTATGAGCTCTGGGTGCCGCCGGAACTGGCCGATTCGCTCACCACGGCGCTGCAACGCGACGTGTCGGCTGCGATGGGGGAGGGCGTGCAGGCCGACATCTATCGTCAGGACTACGCGTCGTTCAGCGAAGACCCGTTCCTGCCGATCAAACTGCTCGTCGGCGGCGTCGCCGGGCTGGTGTTGCTGCTCGGAGCCCTCGGTCTGGTCAACATCGCCCTGGTGACCTTGGCGCAGCGCATCCGCGAAATCGGTATTCGGCGCAGCTTCGGTGCGACCGCCGGGCGGGTGTTCGTGGCCGTGATGCTGGAAAGCGTCGTGGCGACCGTGGTGGCGGGCATCGTCGGGGTGATCGTCGCGGTACTCATCGTGAAGAACCCCCTCATGGAGCAGCTGATCGGGCAGGGCCAGGTCACCGACTTCCCACCGTTCCCCGTGGAAGCGGCCATTCTGGGTCTGGTCTGCGCGACCGCGGTCGGTGCCCTGGCGGGGCTGGTGCCGGCGATCATCGCGGTACGGGTCAAGGTGATCGACGCCATCCGTTTCTGATGCCCCGGCTCGCATTCCGCCCGACGCCGACCTCACCTCCGGGCCTGAACCGTGCCCGGTAGCGTGCGTGGGCTCCCCGGCTTTGTCGGTGCCGCTTGATAGCGTTATGACATGGCTATGAGCACAAAACCCAATGGTCGTGCCGGCCGCGCGCCCGCGGCCGGTACGCCGCGCAAGTCGGCACCCCGAACGGATGCCCAGAAAGCCGCCCGCCAGCAGCAGACCGCGGCCGCCCGTGACGCCGGCAAGACCGGTACCCGCAGCAGCGACGCGCAGAAAACCGTGCGGTTCACTCCCACCGAACCGGCGCCCAACCTCGCCGTGCGCGTGTGGATGGCGCTGGCCCACGTCTGCGGCGGTGCCGCCCGCGCCCTCGGGCCCGAAGAACTGCAGAAAGAGGAACGCCGCGACGGACTGCCGTTCTTCCTCGTACTTCTGGCGATCACCGGCGCCATCGTGGAATGGTTCCTGATCAACAACACCGTCGCGCAAAACCTCGACGCGTACACCTTCGGTGGGCTGTTCGGCCGGGTCGCGTTCGCCCTGCCCGTGATCATGCTGGTCTTCTCCATCTGGCTCTTTCGCAAGCCCAGCTCCATCCACGACAACGGCCGCATCGGCATCGGCCTGGCGCTGCTGCTCGTGACCGTGTCTGGCCTGTGCCACATCTTCGGGGTGCGCCCGGAACCCAGCGAGGGCATGGCCGTGCTGGCCCTGTCCGGTGGCGTGATCGGCTGGATGATCGCCGCCCCGCTGATCTTGCTGATCACACCCGTCGGCGCCTCGATCGTCGTGATCGTGCTGCTGGTGCTGAGCCTGTTCATCATCACCAAGACCCCGCCGAACCGCATCGGCCGACGCCTGCGCGAACTGTACGCCTGGCTGTTCGGTGCCCCCTTGCTCGACGACGAGGAACGCGCGGCGAAGAAAGACGCCCAGATCGAGGCCCGCGAGAAGGCCGTGCAGGTCGAACTGGACGGCATCGACGGCGACCCCAGCACCCTGCCCTGGTGGCGCCGCAACGCCAGCAGCCGCGAAGAAGACCCGGAAACCGGCCCCGCGGGCACCGACCCGATGCGTGACCTGCTGCAGGGCGACCGGGCCGGCAGCTTCGACTCTGCGCTCGAATCCGAAGCGGATGCGCCGGCCCCGACCCCGACCAAGCCCGGCCCCATCACGCGCACCCCCGAAACCCAGGACCACTACGGCACCGAGGTGCTGCACGACCTGCAGCGCGCCGAACAGGCCGTGCAGAGCCTCAGCGGCGACACCGACCTGCCCCGCGGTTCCACCGGGCTGCGCTCCGACGACCCGGCCGGGCAGACCGAGGTGCTCACCGGTCTCGGTGCCGCCGTCGCGCCGGCCGTCGCGCCGCTGGCTCCGCTCGCCGGAGCCGCTCCCGGTGCCGACGGTGATTCCCTCTCCGGCTCCGACGGCTCCGACCTGCCGCCGCTCGCGGCCGAACCCAATGCGCTCTACACCGTGCCCGCCGCGTCCACCCTCACCGCCGGCCCGCCGGCGAAGGCCCGCTCCGAAGCCAACGACGAGGTGGTGAAGTCCATCACCGAGGTGCTGCGTCAGTTCTCGGTCGACGCCAAGGTCACCGGGTTCTCCCGCGGCCCGACAGTCACGCAGTATGAAATCGAGTTGGGCCCGGGGGTGAAGGTGGAACGCGTCACCGCGCTCAGCCGCAACCTCTCCTATGCCGTCGCCTCCAATGAGGTACGCATCCTCTCGCCGATCCCCGGCAAGAGCGCCATCGGCATCGAGATCCCCAACACCGACCGGGAAATCGTCACGCTCGGCGACGTGCTGCGCTCGAGCACGGCGACGAAGAGCACCCACCCCATGACCATCGGAGTCGGCAAAGACGTCGGCGGCGGGTTCGTCATCGCGAACCTCGCCAAGATGCCCCACCTGCTCGTGGCCGGCTCCACCGGGTCGGGCAAGTCCAGCTTCGTGAACTCCATGATCACGAGCCTGCTGATGCGGTCCAAACCCAGCGACGTGCGCATGGTGCTCATCGACCCCAAGCGGGTGGAACTGGCCGCTTACGCCGGCGTCCCGCACCTGATCACGCCCATCATCACCAACGCCAAGAAAGCCGCCGAAGCGCTGCAGTGGGTCGTCAAAGAGATGGACATGCGCTACGACGACCTGGCCAGCTTCGGCTTTCGTCACATCGACGACTTCAACAAGGCCGTGGTCGGCAACGAGATCGTGCTGCCGCCCGGCAGCGCCCGCACCCTCAAACCGTATCCGTACCTGCTCGTGGTGGTCGATGAGCTCGCCGACCTCATGATGGTCGCCCCGCGCGACGTCGAAGACTCCATTGTGCGCATCACCCAGCTTGCCCGCGCGTCGGGAATTCACTTGGTACTGGCCACCCAGCGGCCCAGCGTCGACGTGGTCACCGGGCTGATCAAGGCCAACGTGCCCTCCCGGCTGGCGTTCGCCGTCACCAGCGTCACCGACTCTCGGGTCATTCTCGACCAGCCCGGCGCCGACAAGCTCATCGGCCAGGGCGACGCCCTGTTCCTGCCGATGGGGGCGTCCAAGGCCGTGCGCGTGCAGGGCGCCTGGGTGACCGAGGCCGAGATCGAACGGGTCGTTAAACTCGTCACCGAGCAGGCCCGCCCCGACTACCGGCCCGATGTGGCCATGGTCGCCCCCCGTAAAGAGATCGACTCCGATATCGGCGATGACCTTGAGGTGCTGCTGGCCGCCGCCGAACTGGTGGTGTCCACCCAGTTCGGGTCGACATCCATGCTGCAGCGCAAGCTGCGGGTTGGCTTCGCGAAGGCCGGGCGTCTCATGGACCTGCTCGAATCCCGCGAAATCGTCGGCCCGTCCGAAGGCTCCAAGGCCCGCGACGTGCTGGTCTCCGCCGAGCAGATCCCTGCAGTGCTGGCCCGGCTGCGCGGATCCGATGAGGAACAGCACGCCAAGGCCGCCGCGGCGCCCAGCGGCGCGCCCGCAGCGCCGGCGGCCTCGACCGAGGCAGCCGCTGCCCCCACCGCACCCGAACCGGCCGACCCTCGCTACTCCGACGACCCGGTGCAGAAAATGTCGCAGGGGTATCCTGAAGACGAGGCCCCCGCAGACGAGGACGCCTGGCAACTGACCGACAGGGACTAACCCATGGCAACACCGCTCGTGCCGGCCACGCAACCCAGCAATTGGAACCTGCCCAACCTGATCACCATCGTGCGCATTCTGCTTGCCCCGATTTTCATGTGGATGCTGCTGGCCGACAACGGTGCCGATGGCGGCCTGCGCTGGGCGGCGGCGGGGCTGTTCATCGTGGCCATCGCCACCGACGGCATCGACGGTGCGATCGCCCGCAAGCACAACCTCGTCACCGACCTGGGCAAACTGCTCGACCCGATCGCTGACAAGATCCTCACCGGAGGGGCCCTGGTCTGCCTGTCGATTCTCGGGGAACTGCCCTGGTGGGTGACCATCGTCATTCTGGTCCGCGAAATCGGCATCACCGTCTTCCGATTCGTCATGCTGCGCGACCGGGTCATCCCGGCCTCCCGCGGGGGCAAGCTCAAAACCATCCTGCAGTCCGTGGCGATCTCACTGGCCCTGGTGCCGCTGTGGCTGGTCTTCGGCGAATGGGTGCACGGCGTCAACACCGTCGCGATGACCCTGGCCGTGATCCTCACCGTCGTCACCGGCGTGGACTACCTGGCCGCGGCCGCCCGCGACGCCCGAGCCAAGCGCCACCATGCCTGACCGTGACGCTCCCGAGCCCGGTGAGACGGATGCGACAGCGCTGCTCATCGCGGAGCTGACGGCCGCGCGGTACACCATCGCCATCGCCGAATCGCTCACCGGCGGGCTGCTGGCCGCCGAACTGATCCGCATTCCCGGCGCCTCCCGGGTGGTGAACGGGGGAGTGGTCACCTACAACACCGAGCTCAAGCACACC
>JBBQYN010000012.1:0-19495 GCA_038208655.1 Actinomycetales bacterium | reverse complement strand
ACAACTTCGACGGCCCGGACAACATCACCGTGGCACCCCAGGGCGGACTCATTCTCGCCGAGGACGGCAACGGTGTCTCCCATCTCGTGGGCGTCACGCGTCAGGGTAAGTCGTATGCGCTGGCCCGAAACGACTTCAACGACAGCGAATTTTGCGGCCCTGCGTTCAGCGCAGACGGTCAGACATTGTTCGTCAACATTCAGTCGCCCGGTTTCACCCTCGCCGTGACGGGGCCCTGGGGACGGCCGAGTAACGCCAGCGTGCGGTAGCGGACGCGAGAGGGCTGCCGTGAGAGCGTCACTCCGGCAGCCCTCGCGGCGGTTGAGCACTACAGGCAGTTGAGAACTACAGGCAGTTGAGCACTACCGGCAGTTGAGAACTACAGGCGGTTGAGCACATCCATCTGCACCTGCGCCACGACGGCGAACGCGATGTAGCAGGCCAGCGTGATCAGAAAGATCCAGGAGTACGCTGCACCGGCCGCGCGCCGCACCGCCCGCCCCGCCGGTAGGATTCCGGTCTTGAGGGTGAACAAAGTCACGGCCAGGAAACCCGGAATTGTCACGGCCCAGGTGACCATGCACCAGGGGCACAGCACATCCAGAACGAAGATGCTCTGATAGATCAGCCACACCACGAACGTGATCGAGAAGGCATAGCCGAGGTTGAGCCCGAGCCAGAACCACCGGCCGAACCCGGCGCCTGCCAGCACCGCGACGCCGACGGTGATCACCACGCTCCATGCGGCCAGCCCGATCAGCGGATTCGGGAAGCCGAACAGGGCGCCCTGCCAGGATGCCAGGTTGGTGCTGCACGAGACCAGCACGCTGAAATTACAGGACAGCTGGGCCGCCGGGTCCTCCAGCATGCGCACCTTGTCCACGGTGAGCGCGAATGCCGCTGCCAGGCCGATCAGACCCGAAATAACGAGGAAAAGAGCAAGCCAGACCGGACGGTGTTCGCGATCGAGTAGGGGCACCCTCGGATTATCTCACGCGCTCGGCGCGGGAAGCCGGGATTGCATGCGATAATCGAGCTAGTCGTTGAGCCGCGCTCAAGCAGACCAGAAAAAACTTATGGGCAGCCGATGCCCAGATTCATTGGTCCCACGACCAAGGCCTCAATCATCAGTAAGCGCAGCCAGAGCCAAGAGCCGGCTGCAGTGGTAAAAGATTCGCGTCGGGCAGACGAAAGCTTGTCCTTCGCACGAGAGAGTACCCGGTTGGGTGGCGCGGTTGCCTGCACCGGTCAAGGAGCACACCAGCAATGGTGGAAGAAAACGAATCGAAAAAGCGCAGAGGCCTGTTTGGCACGCGCAAGAACACGCGACGGGCGCCCGCTGCGGCCGCCCTCGCCAGCCGCAGCGCCGACGGCACGCCTGAGGGCGCGTCCGAGAGCCCGCATGACGGTGCGCCCGAGCGCACCACTGAAGGGAACGTTGCCACCGTGAGCGCACCGACCGAAACCCCCGACGAGAACGCCCCCGCCGAGACCGTGGTCACCGAGACCGTCGTCACCGATGCCGTCGCTGCCGAGTACGCTGCCGCTGCCGCTGCCGTCACCGACGGCACCGCGGTCCCGGCCCTGCGCCGGGCGACCACCCTGCTCTTTCAGGCTCCCGATTTGGCGTCGCTGCCGCCCCGCACGGCTCCACGCCGTGACGTGGCCGCCGAGCACGACGACGACGATGACGAGGACGACGAGGAGCAGTCGACGCCGACCATGCGTCGTCGAGCACGCCGTCGCAGCGGCGATGAGAACCGAGCCGGTTCCGACGACCCCGCCAACACCGTGGTCAAGGTACGCGCTCCTCGGGAACTCGAACTGATCACCGAGCCCCAGCGCGTCAAGGGTTCCACCCGGCTCGAAGCGAAGAAGCAGCGTCGCCGCGACGGTCGCGACGCCGGCCGCCGCCGCCCCGTCATCACGGAAGCGGAATTCCTGGCCCGCCGGGAATCCGTCGATCGGGTCATGGTCGTGCGCGCCAAGCAGGACACCATCCAGATCGGTGTCATGGAAGACGGCGTGCTCGTGGAGCACTACGTCGCCAAGAACCAGGACGCCTCCCTGATCGGCAACGTGTACCTGGGCCGGGTGCAGAACGTGCTCCCGAGCATGGAAGCCGCCTTCGTCGACATCGGCCGCGGCCGCAACGCCGTGCTCTACTCCGGCGAGGTTGACTGGGATGCCGCCGCAGAGAACTCGGGAACCAGTGCCGGCAACAGTGCCCGGCGCATCGAGCTGGCCCTCAAGCCGGGCGACAAGGTGCTCGTGCAGGTCACCAAGGACCCCATCGGTCACAAGGGTGCCCGCCTCACCAGCCAGGTGTCCCTGCCCGGCCGCTACCTCGTGTACGTGCCCAACGGGTCGATGAACGGCATCAGCCGTAAGCTGCCCGACACCGAGCGTGCCCGCCTGAAGAAGATTCTCAAGGAGGTTCTGCCCGACAACGTGGGCGTCATCGTGCGTACCGCGGCCGAGGGCGCGACCGACGAGCAGCTGACCCTCGACGTGAACCGGCTCACCGCCCAGTGGGCAGACATCGCCCGCCAGGTTGAGTCGGTCTCCGCGCCAGCGCAGCTGCACAGCGAGCCTGACCTGCTGATCAAAATCGTGCGTGACGTCTTCAATGAGGACTTTCAGAAGATGGTCGTCTCCGGTGACGACTCGCGCGCGACCATCGAAACCTACTTGGGCCAGATCGCTCCCGACCTGGTGGAACGCGTCGAGAACTATGCCGGTGAAACGGATGCCTTCGACCAGTACCGCATCACGGAGCAGATCGAGAAGGCCCTCGACCGTAAGGTCTGGCTGCCCTCGGGTGGGTCACTCGTCATCGACCGCACCGAAGCGATGACCGTCGTGGACGTGAACACCGGCAAGTTTGTCGGATCCGGCGGCAACCTCGAAGAAACCGTGACCAAGAACAACCTCGAAGCGGCCGATGAGATCGTGCGTCAGCTGCGCCTGCGCGATATCGGCGGCATCATCGTGGTGGACTTCATCGACATGGTGCTGGAAACCAACCGCGACCTGGTGCTTCGTCGCCTCGTGGAGTGCCTGAGCCGTGACCGCACCAAACACCAGGTTGCCGAGGTCACCTCGCTGGGACTCGTGCAGATGACGCGGAAGAAGCTCGGCCTGGGGCTGCTGGAGTCCTTCAGCGAAAACTGCGAGGCCTGCGCCGGCCGCGGCATCGTCATCCACCACGACCCGGTCACCGCCCACCGCCAGACCGAACAGCCCCCGCAGGAACGTCGTCCGCGCGCCAAGGCCGGTAACGGTTCCAACGGCAACGGCAACGGCAACGGCAGCGGGAATGGCAATGGCACGCGTGGCGGCAATGGAACCCCGCGGGGTGACGCCGGCGATTCGGTGACGACGGGCGATCCGGTCAAGTCCAACGGTGGCACTCACGGCATCACCGAAGACGCCAAGAACGCTCTCGCCCTGATCGCCGCGCGCACCATCGCGCGGCCGAGCACGGGCTCGATTGCCGTGATCGTTCCCGAGGCCAGCGCTGCGGCGAGCACCACGGCTGGAACGACCGACAGCACGCCTGAGGGACCGTCGGCGACCGAACCGGTCAGCGCATCCGCCGCTGACACGGCCGACGCACCGGCAGGGGCCGACACGGCCGCGGCCGACGCACCCGGCCGCTCCGGTCGAACCCGCGGCGACCGTGGCCGCAGCGACCGCAGCCGCAACCGTCGTGACAACAGCAGTCGTGACAGCAGCAACCTCGACAGTAGCAACCGTGGCGCGGGCACCCGCGGCGGTTCCTCCGAACAGTTGTCGGCCGACGTTCCGGCCGAGCGGACCGAGTCGACCGCGGTCCCGGTGGACTCGGCCCCGGCGAAGGCACCGGTCATCGTGCCTGCCGCCGAGGAGACGCCGTCGATCGCGATTCTCGATATCCCGGTCGTCACCTCGGGTCGCAGCCGCCGCCCGGTGAGCCAGCAAGACACCGACAAGCTGCTCGGCTCGGTTCTGGATTCCCTGCCCGAACCCAAGCAGCCCGGCCAGGGTCGCGGACGCAGCCGACGGGTCACGACCGCCGGCGGTTCCACCGCATCCGCTCAGCAGATCGTTGTTCCCGGTCACGACCCGGCTCAGTAAGGTCTGCGGGGTGGTCGACAGCCGTCGTCACCCCGCAGTACCCGGCACGACTCCGTGGACCAAGCTCGACCCTGAAGACCCCGCGCGACCTCGTACGCCCCGAACGAGTCTGTAAAACCTGAGTACGGCCCGAAAACACCCAGCCACGCGGATTGGACCACGTGCTCAATCCCCGCTTTCGTTCACGTACACTCCCCACCGGCATGCTCTGGGGAGTCGCGCTGGTCGCCGTCGTCTTCCTGGTGCGTGCGCTCTCACCGGGACTGGCCGACTGGAACCTACCCGATCGGGTGCAAGACACCCTGACCCTCGCCCTGAGCGTGATCATCGAGTCGGTACCCTTCGTGCTGCTCGGAATTCTGCTCTCGTCGGTCGTGCAGGTCTGGTTGCCCCACGGCGTGCTGGTGCGCTACCTGCCGCGCAACCTCATTCTGCGGCGTGCCTGCATCTCGCTGCTGGGCATGTTCTTCCCGGTCTGCGAGTGCGGCAATGTGCCTCTGGCGCGGGGCTTCATGGTGGGCGGCTTCACCGTTCCGGAATCGATCACCTTCCTCCTCGCCGCCCCCATCCTCAATCCCATCACCATCATCACCACGCACCAGGCCTTCGGCTGGGACAGCGGCATCCTGGTCGGCCGTCTCGTGGGCGGGTTCCTGATCGCCAACGTGGTGGGGTGGCTGTTCAGCCGGCACCCGGATCCGCAGAGCCTGCTCACCCCCGGCTTCGCCGCATCCTGCGCCCGCCCGGTGCGCACCGCCCACGATCACGACCACGCCGGCCACTCGCGCTGGAACCGCACCACCGAAATCTTCGTGCGGGAAACATCCGTGATCATGCCGGCGCTGCTCATCGGGTCGTTCGTCGCCGCCCTGATCCAGGTCTTCGTGCCCCGCTCCGTGCTGCTGGCCCTCGGCAGCAACCCGGTCTGGTCGGTGCTGGCGCTGATGGGCCTGGCCTTCATCGTGGCGGTGTGCTCGAACGTTGACGCGTTCTTCATCCTCTCCTTCGGCAGCACCTTCATGCCCGGCGGCATCGTGGCGTTCCTCACCTTCGGGGCCATGGTTGACGTGAAGATGCTGGCCCTGATGCGCACCACCTTCACGACCCGCACACTGGTTCAGATCACCACCGTCGTGGGCCTGATGAGCGCCGCGATCGGATTGCTGGTGAACTATGTCGCCTGACCCCCTCACCCGACAACGCCGACGCGGCGGCCCGGCGCTCGGGTATTTCGCGGAACGCTGGCAGGGCGTTCTGCTGACCCTCGTGATGGTCGTGGCGACCCTGTGGCTGGGCCTGACCGGGCAGCTGGGGCTCTACATCCACCCGCGGTACTTCGTCTTCACCCTCGTGATGGCCGGCATCGGCCTGGTTCTCGTAATCGCGGGGTTCGGCCTGCGCGAGAAATTCGTCGTCGCCCCGACCAGCCGGATCCGATCGACGTGGACGCTCGTCGGCGTACTGCTGCTCACCGTGATCGGTGCGGCGACGGTCATCATCCCGCCGACCACACTCACCTCAGCGACCGCCTCCCAGCGCGAGATCAACTCCGGCGGCCTGGCCACGGAGAGCGATACCGAGGAAGCGGCCGCCCTGATCGGCACCGGTGACTTCGCCGATCTGAGCGTGAAGGAATGGGTGTCGCTGCTGGCGCAATCCTCCGACCCGCTTTTCTACGCCGACAAGACCGTGCGGGTGGTCGGCTTCGTCAGCCCCGACCGCACCGACCCGCAGAACGTCTTCTATGTGGCACGCTTCGTGGTGACCTGCTGCGCGGTGGACGCCCAACCGATCGGGGTTCCGGTCTATCTGCCGGGTTGGCAGTCCCAGTACAAGACCGACGAGTGGGTCGACGTGACCGGCGTGCTCGCCGTGAACCCGAGCGCGCGCGTCACCGAGCCCCTCGCGATCGACCCGGCCGAGATCACCCCGGTGGATCAGCCGGCGGATCCGTATGTCTACTGAGTCGCCCGCCGAGTGGCCCGCCGAGCAGCCTGCGGAACCCGCGGCGACGCTGTTGACGGTCGGCCCCGGTGGGCCCGGCTCGCCGCTGTCCTTCCGGCGTACCCTGATCGCGGTCGTCGCGGTCTTCGCACTGCTCTGCGGGGCACTGGTGGCGCTGAACCTGCTGACCGGGCCACGGCTGCTCGGCTTCGCCGTCGACACCACCGGGGTCGTGTCGCAGGCCAACCAGCGTCTGGTGATCGAGACCAACCGCCAGCTCGCTCAGGTGACCGCCGACCAGATCAGCGTGCAGCCCGCGGCCGCCGTGACCGTGGACATTGCCGGTGACAGCGTCGTGGTGTCCTTCCCGCAGCCGCTGGCCTACAACACCGACTACCGGGTGTCGGTGACCGAGCTCAGCTCGGTGTCATCGGGCCCGGCGACCGACCTCGCGGTCTCCTTTCGCACCGACGAACCGTCGGTGTTCTACCTCAGCCGCGGTGTCAGTCCCGCATCCGGCGGGGCGAAAGCGCCCGACCGTATTCTGCGCACCACCATCGGACCGGGGGAGACGGCCACGGCCTTCGAGGCTGCCTACATTCAGGAATTCGTCACCATCGGCAGCGAACTCGCCGTGGTCACCCTCAACGAGGACTTCACGAACACCCTGAGCCGAGTCGACCCCGACGGCCGGGCGGCACCGCTCACGCTGCCCGGCGTGGGTTCCGTGCAGGACCTGCAGGCGGCATCCGTGCAGTCGCTGCTGGGTTTTCGGTTCACGAGCGACGCGAACGCCCCCGGGGGCCCGGCCTATGAAAACACGCTGTTCGTGTTCGAGCTGGCCACGGGGGTCGCCCGCCCGGTCGAGGGTCTCGATGGCACGCCGGTACAGGCCGTCGAGTGGGGGTTCATGCCGTTTCGGGCTGAACTTGTGGCCAGGCTCTACGACACGACCCTGCTGCTGATCAACCCGCTCGCGCAGACCGAGCCGATCCCGCTGGGCCAGTATTCGGCGATCACCGCCTTCGCCCCCGACGGACGTCGGGTCGCCGTGTCGGATGCGACCACTCAGGTGGTGCTCGACCTGTCCCAGGGCACCGAGAACACGGTCGCCGCAACAACAGTGCCGGGAACCACCCGGTACACCGCGGGGCTGGATTTTCTGGCCGGCGGTGACGGTTTCGTGCAGCGGCTGGCCGAATTCGATCCGCAGACCGGCGTCGCCCGGCAATACCTCACCCGGGTCAGCGACGGTGCGGAGACCACGATTTACACCCCCGCGTCGGCGCAGGAGAGCATCGTGGGGTTTCAGGTGTCACCCAACGATCAGTACGTCGCCGTGCAGATCGTGCCCAACCGCGAGACCGAAATCAGCGACGGGTATCCGCTCCAGGCTCAGGCGACGGATGCGACGACCCTGTTCGTGACCATCGCCACCGGTCAGATCACGCGCAGCGTGGTGGGCTTCGCCGCCACCTGGCCCTGAGTATCGGCGCGCGAGGTCGAGCCCGACGTCGCGGCCCGGTCAGAGTCCGCGCCGTTGCCGGGCCGTGACCCGCAGCCCGCTGGCCCGCAGCCGGGTCACCAGCTCGCGATAACTCACCGGTACGGCTCCGGCCTGCACGAGGGCGTCATGACGATGCTCGGGCACGTCGTAGTGGTCCAGGTCGAAGCTGCGCGCCGGCAGGCCCTGCGCGGCCGCGAAGGCGTGCAATTCGGCCAGGGATTCATCGCTGACCACGTGTCCCCACACCGTTCCGTGCGCGGGCCAGCTAGGGTGGTCAATGAGTACAGTCATGGTGCGAGTGTAAGTCGAGCCACATGACGACTCGCCGTGTCGCAGTTTGACCGGGCGTGGTCGATCAGGTAAAGTTGACCTTTGGTGTGCGTTGGGCATAAGTCCCGCGCGTTGAACCAAAGGTTTTCTGATTGCGATAGGCCATCCTGGCCTGTTCCACGCAGTGACTTCCATAGAATCGGGGCCTCGCGGCCTCTCCCAGAGATTGGTACGTAAAGTGGTTTACGCAGTTGTGCGCGCCGGTGGGCGGCAGGAGAAAGTAGAGGTCGGCACCATCGTTACGATGGACCGGATCAAGGCTGACAAGGGCGGCATTGTCGAGTTGGCAGCTGTGCTCCTCGTCGACGGCGACAAGATCACCTCGGACTCGACGACGCTGGCCACGGTCAAGGTCACCGCAGAGGTCCTCAACGACCTTCGCGGTCCGAAGATCGTTATCCAGAAGTTCAAGAACAAGACCGGTTATAAGGTTCGTCAGGGGCACCGTCAGGAGCTCACTCGCGTCCAGATCACCGGCATCGCCTAGGTCTGAGGAGAAGAACAGATGGCACATAAAAAAGGTGCGAGTTCCAGCCGTAACGGTCGCGACTCCAATGCCCAGCGTCTCGGCGTCAAGCGCTTCGGCGGCCAGGTTGTCGGCGCCGGCGAGATCATCGTCCGCCAGCGCGGCACTCACTTCCACCCCGGCGTGAACGTCGGCCGTGGCGGCGACGACACGCTCTTCGCCCTGGCACCGGGTTCGGTCCAGTTCGGCGCCAAGGGTGGCCGCAAGGTCATCAACATTGTGGTGGCTGCCGAGTAGGCATTCACATTTTGTTCACGTGAGGGCGGGCTTCGGTCCGTCCTTACGTGTTTCCGCACTCAAGCGGAACGTTTTCTGCACTGTTTTTTGCCATTGTGAAAGGGGCCAATCATGGCCACATTTGTTGACCACGTGACGCTCCACTTGCGAGCGGGTAACGGAGGCAATGGTTGTGTCTCTGTCAAGCGCGAGAAGTTCAAGCCGCTCGCCGGCCCCGACGGCGGTAACGGGGGCGACGGCGGAGACCTGATTCTCGTCGCCGACCCGAGCACCACAACCCTGCTCGGCTACCACCGTTCCCCGCACCGCACCTCAGAAAACGGCGGTCCCGGCATGGGTGACCACCGCAACGGTGGCAACGCCGACATCCGCGAGCTCATGGTCCCCATCGGCACCGTCGTCAAAGACGCCGAAGGCAACGAACTACTCGACATGAACGAGGCCGGTCTGCGCCTCGTCGTGGCCCCCGGCGGTCAGGGTGGGCTCGGCAACGCCGCCCTCTCCTCCACCAAGCGCAAGGCCCCCGGCTTCGCCCTGCTGGGCACCCTCGGCTTTGAGGGTGACGTCTACCTCGAACTCAAGACCGTCGCCGACGTGGCCCTGGTCGGGTACCCGTCCGCCGGCAAGTCCAGCCTGATCGCGGCGATGTCGGCCGCGCGCCCCAAGATCGCCGACTACCCCTTCACCACCCTGCACCCGAACCTCGGGGTGGTTCAGGCCGGAGAATCCCGCTACACCGTCGCCGACGTGCCCGGGCTCATCGAAGGCGCCAGTGAGGGCAAGGGACTCGGCCTGGAATTTCTGCGTCACGTGGAACGCTGCACCGCCCTGCTGCACGTGCTGGACTGCGCCACCCTCGAACCGGGACGTGACCCCCTCACCGACCTCGACGTCATCCTCGGCGAGCTCGGGGCCTACCCGGTGCCGGAAGGCCAGACGCCGCTGCTGGAACGCCCGCAGCTGATCGCCTTGAACAAGATCGACGTGCCCGAAGGCCGCGACCTGGCCGAATTCGTCAAGGCCGACCTCGAAGCCCGCGGCTACCGCGTCTTCGAGATCTCCACCGTGTCCCACGAGGGGCTCAAGCCGCTCAACTATGCTCTGGCCGAACTGGTCGAAAAGGGCCGCGTGGAAGCGATCGCCAAAGAAGCGACCAAGCCGCGCATCATCATCCGTCCCCGTGCCGTGGACGAGGGCGGCTTCGTCGTGCGCGTCGAGGGCGGCTCCTTCGGCAACATCTACCGCATTCTGGGTACCAAGCCGGAACGCTGGATTCAGCAGACCGACTTCACCAACGACGAAGCCATCGGGTTCCTCGCGGACCGGCTCGCCAAACTCGGTGTGGAGAACGAACTGTTCAAGGCCGGAGCCGTCGCCGGTTCCACGGTCATCATCGGCCCCGGCCATGGCGTGATCTTCGACTGGGAGCCCACCCTGACTTCCACGTCGGAGCTGATCACCGCCCCGCGTGGTGCCGACACCCGCATCGACGAGCCCAAACGTCGCTCCAGCAGCGAACGCCGCGAGGAATACTTCGGGCGGATGGATGCCAAGGCGTCCGCCCGCGCCGAGCTCATCCGCGAACGCGAAGCCGGCATGTGGCAAACCGGCGAAGAAGAGTACAACGGCGAGAACATGCCGGAAACGGAGCAGTCCGCCGAAGGCGCTCCCGTCGATGAGACCAGCAACGACGAGGACGCCAAATGACCGGGCTCGCCCGCGAGAATATCGCCACCGCCAAACGCATCGTCGTGAAGGTCGGGTCCTCCTCGATCAGCGGCGACAACTCCGACCAGATCACGCCCCTGGTTGACGCACTTGCCGAGGCATACGGGCGCGGCACCGAGGTCGTACTGATCTCCTCCGGTGCGGTCGCGACCGGGATGCCGTTCCTCAAGCTGGACGAACGGCCCGTCGACGTGGCAACCCAGCAGGCCGCCGCGGCCGTGGGCCAGAACGTGCTGATCTTTCGATTCCAGGAGAGCCTGGATCGTTTCGGCATCGCCGCCGGCACCGTGCTGCTGACCGAGGGTGACCTGCTCAACGAACCGCACCGCAGCAACACCCGTCGGGCCATGAACCGGCTGCTGGACCTGCGCATCCTGCCCGTCGTGAACGAGAACGACACCGTGGCCGTGTATGGGCTGCGCTTCGGCAGCAATGACCGACTCGCCGCACTGGTCTCCACCCTCATCGAGGCCGACCTGCTCATCATGCTCAGCGACGTCGATGCGTTGTACACCAAGCCGCCGCACCTGCCCGGAGCGGAGAAGCTCGACTTCATCGCCAGCGACGACCCTCTGGACGGCTTCGAATTCAGTTCCAGCGGAGCCACCGGCGTGGGCACCGGCGGCGCCAGCACCAAGGTGGTCGCTGCCCGGCTTGCGACCGCATCTGGCACCGCCGTGCTGGTCACCAGCACCGAACTGGCCGCCAACGCGATTCGCGGCGAGCACGTGGGTACCTGGTTCGAGCCGATGCCGACAGCCATGAGGCGTGCGCTGCTGTAACGGCTCGATCGGTACGCGTCGCCGGTGCGACGTGTGCCCGGCCGGGCGGCACTAGTGGGGGGACTGCTGCGGTCCCAGATCGGCTCCGCCGCGCGCATCGTCGTGAAGGTGGGGTCATCGTCGATCTCCGGCGCCAATTCCGGGCAGATCTCGGTGCTCGTCGATGCCCTTGCGCAGGCGCACGGGCGCGGCGCCGACGTGGTGCTGGTCTCCTCCGGCGCCATCGCGATCGGCATGCCTTACCTCAACCTCTCGGAGCGCCCCACCGACCTGGCCACCCAGCAGGCGGCGGCATCCGTGGGTCAAAACCTCCTTGTGTTCCGTTACCAGGACAGCCTTGACCGCTACGACATCATCGCCGGCCAAGTGCTATTGACCGCGCACGACCTGGAGAACGCCGCGCATCGCGGCAACGCCCAGCGTGCCATGGAACGGCTGCTCGGCCTACGCATCATGCCGATCGTGAACGAGAACGACACCGTGGCCACCCACGAAATCCGCTTCGGCGACAACGACCGGCTGGCCGCCCTCGTGGCCACCCTGATCCAGGCCGACCTGCTGGTGTTGCTTAGCGACGTGGATGCCCTGTACAGCCGGGCGCCTCACCTGCCCGGTGCCGAACGCATCAGCCATGTACCTGCGGGGGACACCCTGCCCGGCATGAACTTCACCTCCGCCGGGCCCTCGGGGGTGGGAACCGGCGGAGCCAGCACCAAGGTGACGGCCGCGCGCATCGCCGCCGCCGCCGGCACGGCCGTGCTGGTGACCGGCACCGGGTTGGTACGCGAGGCCCTGCGCGGCGACCCCGTCGGAACCTGGTTTGAGCCGTCCCCGTCGGTGTGGGGCAGGCAGGTTCCCGAGACCCGTTAAATGCCGTTAACAGCACACGTCCCGTAAACTAGGGGATATGTTGCAGCCGTTGACCGAAATCGCACCGCTCACACCGACCCTGGAGGCCGCCCGCCGCGCCTCGCTCCACCTCGCCTCCGCTCCAACGGAAGTGAAGAACAACGCCCTGGCCGCCATCGCCGCCGGGCTGCGCGCCAACGTCGCGGAGATCGTCGCCGCCAATCAGGTCGACCTCGCCAACGGGCAGGCCAAGGACATCGGCGCCGGGCTGCTCGACCGGCTCACCCTCGACGCCCCCCGCATCGCCGGCCTCGCCGAGTCCGTCGAGGAGATCATCGGCCTCACCGACCCGATCGGACAGATCGTGCGAGGAAGCAGCCTGCCCAACGGCATCAAGATCAGCCAGCAGCGGGTTCCCTTCGGCGTCGTCGGTGTCATCTACGAAGCCCGACCGAACGTGACCGTCGACATCGCCGCGATCGCACTGAAAAGCGGCAACGCCGCCGTGCTGCGTGGCGGCTCGGCCGCCGAGAACACCAACCGGGTTCTGGTCGCTGTGGTGCAGTCCGCCATCGCCAGCACCGGGCTGCCCGCTGAGTGCGTGCAGACCATTGACCAGTTCGGTCGCGCCGGCGCCACGGAGCTCATGAAGAGCCGCGGCTACGTCGACGTGCTCATTCCGCGGGGCAGTGCCAACCTCATTCAGACCGTCGTCACCGAGTCCACCGTGCCCGTGATCGAGACCGGTGCCGGCGTCGTGCATGTGTTCCTCGATGAGAGCGCTCAGGAGCAGTGGGCCATCGACATCGTGCACAACTCCAAGACGCACCGCCCCAGCGTCTGCAACGCCCTGGAGACCCTGCTCGTGCACCGTACCGCCGCCGCCCGGCTGCTGCCCGCCGTGCTGGACAAGCTCGTTGAGGCCGGCGTGACCATTCACGCGGATGCCCGCGCTCGCGCCATCTACCCGGCCTCCGTTCCCGCCACCGACGACGACTGGGCCACGGAGTACATGAGCCTGGACATCGCGGTGAAGATCGTCGATTCGCTCGACGAGGCCATCGCCCACATTCGGCAGTACTCGACTGGGCACACCGAGTCGATCATCACCAACGACCTGGGTAATGCCGAACGGTTCCTCAACGAGGTGGATTCAGCATCCGTCATGGTGAACACCTCGACCCGGTTCACCGACGGTGGCGAGTTCGGCTTCGGTGCCGAGGTGGGCATCAGCACGCAGAAGCTGCACGCCCGAGGCCCGATGGGGCTCGCCGAGCTGACCAGCACGAAGTGGGTAGTGCGCGGCTCGGGACAGGTGCGCGCCTAGCTCGCACTAGGATATATCTGATGGCTTTATGCCTCTTCGTTGTGTGTTAAGGAGATTTCATGTCGTTTCTGACCGGTGCATTGATGACCACCGTGCTGGCCGAAGGCGGTCACGTGGCCGTGGAACTGCCCCTGCCGATGTACGCCTATCCCGCAATCTCGCTGGTGCTGTTCATCGCGCTGGCCGGTGTGCTGTGGAGCTACCGGGATGTGGCTAACCGCCACAGCGCGAAGGCCGAAGCCTACGCCAAGGCGCACGGTGGCGGCACCTCCACGGGCGCGCACTGAACTGGCGTTAGTACGTAGTCGGTGACTATCCGTCGCCCGCGTATCGGTGTGATGGGTGGGACGTTCGATCCCATCCATCACGGCCACCTCGTCGCGGCCAGTGAAGTAGCGCAGAGCTTCGACCTCGACGAGGTCGTCTTCGTGCCCACCGGGCAGCCGTGGCAGAAGGAAGGCGTGACCCGGGGGGAGCATCGCTACCTGATGACGGTCATCGCCACCGCGTCGAACCCACGCTTCACGGTGAGCCGCGTCGACCTCAGTCGCACCGGACCCACCTACACGATCGACACACTGCGGGACCTGCACGCGGAACGCCCCGACGCCGAGCTCTTCTTCATCACCGGTGCCGACGCGATCACCCAAATTCTGGGCTGGAAAGACGTACAGGAACTGTGGGAGCTGGCCCATTTTGTGGCTGTGAGTCGACCCGGTCACGAACTGAGCGTTTCTGGTTTACCGAACCAAGACGTAAGCTTGTTGGAAGTCCCGGCACTGGCCATCTCGTCCACTGACTGCCGAGCACGCGTAAACCGGGGTTTCCCGGTTTGGTATCTGGTTCCCGACGGGGTCGTCCAGTACATCTCAAAGCATCACCTGTATCGGAGTGTGGCATGACGTTGGGCAACGACGCAGCGCCACTGACCCGACGCCAGGCCCGCGAACTCGAACAGAGCCAGGCTGCTGAAGCGGCCGCGCAGGCCGACGAACAGCAGTCGAAGCCGGTGCCGGAACGCAAGAAGCCGACCGACCGCAAACCCTCCGAAAAGGGTGCGGCCGCGAAGGCCGCGGCCGCAGCCGAGAAGACTGCCGCCGACAAGGCGCAGGCCGAAGCGGATGCCGCCGAGGCCGAGGCCGATGCCGAACGCGCCGCTGCCGAACAGGCCGAGGCCGATCGCGTGCGCGCGTCCCGCGCCGCCGATACGGCCGCCGACACCACTGCTGACCGCACACTGAGCCGCCGCGAGTTGCGTGCCGTTGTCGCCGCACGGCTCGCGGCCGAAGCCGCAGCTTCCGGGGAAGCCGCCGCCGATGCCGACGACGCCGACGCCGACCCGGTCGACACTTCCGCAGTCACGATCGTCGGGCATGCCCCCGGCGTTGCGGTAGCGCCGCCCGCGAAGTCCGCCGTGCCCCGCCCGACGCCGGACCCCGCCCCAGCTTCGGCCCCGTCCTCGTCCTCGGAAGCGGAACCCCTCGCGCCGGTTCCGGCACCCATCGCACGGTCTGCGCCGCGACCCACGCCGGTCGCCGGCCCGCTCACCGCCGCGGAGGACAACGCTCCCGCTTCGGGATCCCGGTTGCCGGGGCTGCACCCGCCACTGGGCCACTGGTCCGTCGACCTCGACGACCGCTCCGGCGCACGTCCGGCCGGGCGCATCGAACCCTTCGATGATCTGATGGCGCGCGGCTACGGTGCCGGCGGCATCCCCACGACCACGAATGCCCTGATTTTGCCGTCCATCCCCCACCAGGGCGCCGCGTCGGGCCCGTTGGCGGATTCGGGTGAGATTCTCATCACCGGGTCGTTCGACCTGCCCCGCAGCCTCGGCTCCACCGGCCAGATTCCCAGCCACTTCGATTCGTCGGAGCTGGACCATATGCTGGACAAGTTCGATGACGATGGCGCCCCGAACGCGGCCGCACCGGTGAAGGCCAGCCGAGCCGTGAGCACCCACGGCTCGGACCGCAACGTGATGGAACCGCCCAAGCGGCACCTCGCATCCGTTCCCATCGTTTTGGCCGTCACCACGGCGGCCCTCGCGCTCGGAGTCGTGGCGCTGTTCGTCGGCGGCTACCTGCTCAACATCTTCTAAGTGTCTTTCGCACCGATCGACGCACCGTCCCTATTCACGACACAGATTCAAGGATTTCTTTATGACCGCAACTGACCACGCTCTCGAACTGCTCAAGGTCGCCGCCGCTGCCGCCGAGTCCAAATCCGGCGAGGATCTGGTTGCGCTGGACGTCTCCGGACCCCTGCCGCTGGCTGATATCTTCTTCATGGTCACGGGACGTTCCGAGCGCAACGTGATCGCCATCGCCGGCGAAATCGAAGACAAGCTCATCGAAGCCGGACACAAGCCGCTGCGTCGCGAGGGGCGTACGGCGGGCCGCTGGGTTCTGGTAGACTTTGGGGACTTGGTGGTGCACGTCTTCCACGAAGAAGAGCGAGAGTACTATGCGCTTGAACGCCTGTGGAAAGATTGCCCGGTCATCCCGATTGAGCTGTCCGTTCCCAAGGTGCAGGATTAGCCTCGATTACACGTTCGCGTGAAGTTGTAGTAAGCTAAAGAAGTTGTTTCGGAGCAATCCGAAACAGAGTCTGGGTCCATGGCGCAGCCCGGTAGCGCACCTGCATGGCATGCAGGGGGTCAGGGGTTCGAATCCCCTTGGATCCACCAGACACAAGAAACACAGAGCACGTAACAGAGAACAAAACACGAAAGCCCCGACTTCGGTTGGGGCTTTTTTGTGTCACGGCGCATATTGCGCAGACCGCGGGGGCCTCGCGGTCTCCGCTGTATTCCGGGCCTGGAATTCCACTCCTGCCGCAGAGCCCAACCACGACCTGGGGCCGAGTACCCGATCAACCGAGCCGAGGTACTGGCCGTACGTGCGCGCATAGACCTGCACGTAGTGACCGGGGTGGGGTCCCGGCTGGCCGTCGGCCGGGCCGAGATAACCCACCGTCGCAATCGACCGCTGAATAGACTGCACCGACTGCACACCCCACGGCGCCGCGAGTGTACGTGCGGCGGCGTGCCGGCCGCGCTGCCCGACGGCACCGGCGCTCTCGAACGCATCACCCACGGGTTTCGGCGCCTGGACGCTCTGAGTATCCACGTGCACCGGGTGCGCGGAGGTGTGATGGACGAGTTCATTCTAAGCATTCCCGGAGACCTCGACGACGATGACCTGCTGGCCGCTGCCGTCGCGGACCTGCTCGCCGCCGAGAACTTCAGGGCAACGGATGCCGGCGCGTCGCGTCGCGTCGCCCACGAAGCGATCGCGTCCGGCCAGAAACCCCCACACGGCCGCGAGCAGACCGATCACCAGGAACATCACGCCCGCGGCCGTGAAGCTGCCGGTGGCCGCATGCAGCTGGCCCACCAGCAGGGTGCCGGAGGACCCTACCCCGTACCCCACGCCCTGCATCATGCCCGACAGGCGGGCGGCGCCGTGCACCGTGCGCGTGCGCAGCACGATCATGGTCAGCGCCACGGCGGTCAGCCCGCCCTGACCCAGTCCGAGCAGGCCCGTCCACAGCCAGATCAGGCTCAACGGGCCGAAAATGCTCAACGCGAACCCGCCGCTGGCCATCAGGGCCAGCACGAGGTTGATCACGCGCTGGTCGGACAGGCGCACCGCCAGGGTCGGTGCGGCGAGTGAACCGGCCATTTGCAGCACGATAGAGACCGCCACGATCAGGCCCGCCGTGCCCCCGCTGAGGCCGCGTTCGCGCAGGATGGGCGCGAGCCACGCGAACACGCTGAACGACATCATGGCTTGCAGCATCATGAACACCGTCACCTGCCAGGCTGTGGCCGACCGCCACACGCTGGGGCCCGAGTCGGCCACGCGCCCGCCCCGGTTCGTCTGGCGCACGGCGAGGGGCGCCCAGAGCAGCACGACGGCCGCGGCCGGGATAGCCCAGACCAGAAGCGCCCATTGCCACGATCCGGTTGCTTCGAAGATCGGATGGGTGAGGCCCGCTCCGAGCGCCGCCGAGGCGCAGATTGACATGGTGTACAGACCGCTCATGAGCCCGAGCCGGTGCTGGAAGTTGCGCTTGACCAAACTGGGCAGCAGCACATTGACCACGGCGATCGCTGCGCCGCTGACGGCGGTGCCGATCAGCATGGCCGGAAGCAGGCCGAGGCCGCGGGTGCTCAGCCCGAGGGTCAGCACGATCATCGCGGCCAGGATCACCCGTTCGGGTCCGAACCGGCGAGCCAGCATCGGCGCCACCGGGGCGAATACGCCCAGGAGTAGCACCGGCACGGATGTCAGTGCGGTCACCGTCAGCACCGACATTCCGGTGCTCGTGGTGATCTCGGTCAACACGGCCGCGAAACTGGAAAACAGGGTGCGCAGGTTCAGCCCGATCAGCACCAGCAACAACCCCAGAATCAGCAGTGCCCGCCGCCCGCCGAGCACGGTTTCGGGCGGCGCAGTCGACTCGGGCGGCGCGAGCGACGCGGGCTGGGCGCCGGTCACCGGCGCGGCCGGGGTGCTGGCGGATCCTGCGGTGCGTGACGGCATACGGTCTCTGTCGGTCGGTGTAACGTCGAAAAGCGGCACGATGGTGCCGGCACCTGACCACGTTGTCCGATGCGTTTGAGAATACTGGATATCGGACCTCGGCCGCAGACGGTCTATTGCCGCAGCCTCACGCCGCCGATAATGGACAGGTGCCTGATCCCGAATTGACGCCCGTGCGGTCGACCCGCTGCCCATGCCTCAGCGGGGAGACCTACAGTGCATGCTGCGAGCGGCTGCACCGTGGTGTGACCTCGGCGGCGACGGCCGAAATTCTGATGCGGGCCCGTTATACGGCCTTCGCGGTGGGGGATTCCGGATACCTGCTGCGCACCTGGCACGCGTCGACCCGGCCGGAGACTCTGGAGCTTGATCCGGAGCAGCACTGGGTGCGCCTGGACGTGGAACGATTGGTGCGCGGCGGCCCCCTCGACACCGTGGGTGTGGTGGAGTTCACGGCGCATTTTCGGCAGCACGGCAAACGTCACCAGCAGCATGAGACCAGCCGGTTCGTGCGGGAGCAGCGCACCTGGTTCTACGTGGACGAGCTGAACTG
This sequence comes from Actinomycetales bacterium, assembly GCA_038208655.1. Taxonomy (GTDB): domain Bacteria; phylum Actinomycetota; class Actinomycetes; order Actinomycetales; family Microbacteriaceae; genus Cryobacterium. The sequence continues at coordinate 1,043 of JBBQYN010000012.1, read as the reverse complement.
ACCCCGACCGAAGCGTTCAGGCCGCAGTGGGCTGGCATGCAGTTGACAGTCACATTCAGGCGTGACCCCGGGCGTAGCCTGAAAGAGGCGGGCATCTGGTGCTCGCTTTTCGCCCACAACGACGTCGGCGCCCACCCGGAATCAGTACAGAAAGCAGGCCACCGTGAACACTCCGATCCGAACCGTTATGAGCCCCGGACGTTACGTGCAGGGCAAGGGCGCCCTCAGCCGTCTGGGCGAATACGTCGCCCAAATCGGCTCACAGCCACTGATCATCGCCGATGACATGGTCTGGGGCTTCACCGAAAAGAGCATCACCGCGACCTTCACCGAGCATGACCTCCGCGTGGAACGTGTGGGCTTCGGTCGGTTTGCCACGGCGGACGCCGTTGACGCCCTCGCCGCCGCCATCACCGCGACCGGCTCCGACGTGATCGTCGCTGTCGGCGGCGGCAGCACCATCGACGCCGCGAAGGCCGCAGGTCACCTCGCGGGCATCCGCTGGGTGAGCGTACCCACCGTGGCGTCCACCGACGCCCCGACGTCGGCCCTCGCCGTGATCTACACCGAGGAGGGCGCCTTCGTGGAATACCGCTTCTTCCCGCGCAACCCCGACCTCGTGCTGATCGACACTCAGATCGTGGCGAACGCTCCAATCCAATTTTTGATCGCCGGCGTCGGAGATGCGCTCGCGACGTGGATCGAGGCTCGTGCCACCGCGGCATCCCACGCCACGACCATGGCCGGCGGGCTGCCCACCCAGACCGGAACCGCGCTGGCCAAGCTCAGCTGGGACATCATCTGGGAGAACGCCTTGCCGGCCCTTGATGCCGCTCGCGACCACCTGGTCACACCGGCGCTGGAGAACCTCGTCGAGGCCAACACTCTGCTGTCCGGGCTCGGCTTCGAGTCGGGCGGACTGGCTGCGGCCCACGCGATCCACAACGGGCTGACCGCGGCGCCGCAGACGCACGGGCTCACCCACGGCCAGAAGGTCAACATCGGGTCCCTGACGCAGCTGGTGCTCGAAGGGGCACCGCAGG